>JAQTSL010000391.1 GCA_028711355.1 Rhodoferax sp. | reverse complement strand
GAAACCATCTCGCTGGGCATCGGTCAAGGCTACAACAGTTTTACCATGTTGCAGATGGCGCAGGCAGTGGCAACCGTGGCCAACGCTGGCGTCCAGTACACCCCGCACTTGGTGATGGCGACACAAGACACCCGCAGTGGCGTGCGCACACCCCTGCCCACACCCACCGCACGTGATCTTGGACTCAAACTCGAACACGTGGACATCATCCGCAACGCCATGGTGGGCGTGACGCAAACCGGCACGTCAGCACGGGTGTTTGCCGGTGCCCAGTACCTCAGCGGCGGCAAGACCGGTACCGCGCAAGCGGTATCGCTGGGCAAGAACGAAAAATACAGCGCGGTTCGCACGGAAGAACGCAAACGCGACCACGCGCTGTATATCGCTTTTGCCCCGGCCGAAGATCCACGCATCGCAATTGCGGTGATCGTCGAAAACGCCGGCTTTGGTTCGGCATCAGCAGCGCCAATTGCGCGGCGCGCCTTTGACTATTGGTTGCTTGGCCTGTACCCCAGCGAAGAAGACCTGATCGCCACGCAAAAAGGTCTGAGCGCGGCACCGATCGGCAAACCACGGCTGGCCAGCGAGGCGGCCTGGCCCGCGCAGGGCGCCGCCACCAGCGCAGCACCACCGCCCAGTGCAGTCACGTCTGCGGTCACGCCACCGTAGCCCTTAGCCCTTTTGCGCTATTGCGCTAGCGCATAAACGCGTCCCAGCCGGTTTTAAGGATCAGCGCAGTCACCACCAGCATGAACATGACGCGCACAAAGCCGGTGCCATGTTTGAGCGCCAGGCGCGTGCCCAGCAGACTGCCCAGCACATTGGCCACTGCCATGGCCAACACAAAGTGCCACCAGATATGCCCTTTGACGATAAACAGCAGCAACGCTGACGCGTTGGTTGCGGTATTGATCAGCTTGGCGGCGGCCGACGCGCTCAGAAAATCATAGCCGAGCAAACGCACGAACAGAAACACCAAAAAGCTGCCAGTGCCCGGCCCAAAAAACCCATCGTAAAACCCAATCACCAGTCCCATTGCGGCGGCGATCCATTGCTCGGGACGGCCCGCGTAGCGCGGCGCATGAACGCGGCCGAGCTCTTTGCGCGCCAGCGTGTAAAGCAATACCACCAGCAACACAAACGGCAACACCTTGCGCAAAAAATCGGGCGACACCACGGTCACCAGCCAGGCACCGCCCAGCGACCCAGCCAAACCGGCCAGCGCCGCTGGCAGCAACGCGGCCCAGCGCATCTGCACCTGGCGGCTGTAGCGCCAGGTGGCAAAAGCGGTGCCCCAGATCGAGGCGCCCTTGTTGGTGCCAAACAGCGTGGCCGGGTGTGCGCTGGGAAAGGTGGCAAACAGGGCCGGCACCAAAATCAGGCCGCCACCGCCAACGATGGCATCAACAAAGCCGGCAAACAGGCTGGCGAGCGAAACAATAATCAGTTCCATGGCCACATTGTCGCACCAGGGCGGCTTTCTAAGCGCTACATAACAAATAGCATGTGACGCTTGTATGGCAAGCTATGGAAGCCTTTTTGAAATAAAAAAGCACCGGGGTTACCGATGCTTTTTATGTCTCCTGGGTTTTTCTACGCCTGCTACGGATTTATGGCCCGTAACACGTGGGCGAACTTTAGGCCCTGCCAAAGGGCATCGCCATCCGGACATACCCTCTTCGTGTTTTCCCTGTGCGGCACAATTGCATTAACCTTGCGGGTCGGACCACTCGCGCCAACAACGTGCTCTGACCCCAACTGATTAGACCTTGCGGGTCAGACCACTCGCGCGAGCGACGTGCTCTGACCCCAACTGATTAGACGATCAATATCTGACATCGATCGACACCCAAAATGCTGTCAATAACAATACTGCGAACGAAATCTGCGTAAGTGCTAAAGGCCTAAAACGTTGTGAACCACCAGTTGCACCCCCCTCACGATCCACAGGAGCAAGTGCAGCCAAGTCATGCACGGTGACGCGTCAGAAAACAGTCGAAGCTCGCCGGGATATCCTGCGAAAACACGTTGATGTCGTTCTTCTGAACGAAGACCGGGCGGCTTGGTCGGGACACCGTAACTGATTCTCAAAGACCCATGGCTTGGGTGTGGAGCATTTAGCCGAGAAAATCCATTAGGCGGGTCTTCGACCCTGCACAGCGGTTGGCGGCCGATTTGCGGTCATTTTGGACGGTCATTCGTTGTCCATAGCTGGGCTATGGACGCCTCACGCCCGCCCAAACTGCCTCGCAACTCGCCTCGTCAGCCATCTGTGCCCTAATGGACTTTCTCGGTTAAGCGCAAAATGACTCGTCATGGCGCTCGCCCAACTCTCTGCCGAGGCGGCGCTTGCCAGTCTCAAGTCCCGTGCCAGCGGTCTGACATCTGATGAGGCCGCCAAGCGCCAAGCTGAATTTGGCCTCAACCGCGTGGAAGCGGTGGCACGCGAGCCGCTGTGGCTCACTTTCGGGCGCGAATTTACCCACTTTTTTGCGCTGATTTTGTGGGTTGCCGCGGCCCTGGCCTTTTTTGCGGCCAGCCGCGAGCCGGGGCAGGACATGACGCAGCTCGGTCTGGCCATCGTCGGTGTGATTTTGGTTAACGGGGTCTTTTCGTTCTGGCAAAGCTACCGGGCTGAGCAGGCGCTGGACGCGCTGCGCCACCTGTTGCCGCAGCAGGTCAATGTGCTGCGCGACAGCCAGCAGCAAACGCTGGCCGCCGAGCGGCTGGTACCCGGCGATGTGCTGCTGCTGGGCGAAGGCGACAAGGTGCCCGCCGACTGTCGGCTGATCGAAGCCTTCGATGTGCGCGTCAACCTGTCCACCGTCACTGGCGAACCCCTGCCCAGGGCGCGCAACGCCGCGGCCGATGCGACACCAGACGCGACCGCCTCGCTGCTGAACGCCCGCAACCTGCTGCTGGCGGGCACGCTGATGGTGGCCGGCCAGTGCCGGGCCGTGGTATTTGCCACCGGCATGCACTCT
>JAQTSL010000390.1 GCA_028711355.1 Rhodoferax sp. | reverse complement strand
ATGGCCAGCACGTCTGCCACCACCGATTCAATCGACTTGGTGTTGAAGTAGTTGGTGGCGGGATCGTAGTCTGTGGGGGTGGTGATGATGACGTAGTCAGCGCCTGTGTAGGCCTCTACTTTGTCCAGCGTGGCTTTGAAGTTGACGGGCTTGTTTTGCAAAAAGTCGTCAATCTCGGCGTCTTCAATGGGGCTTTGCTTGCGGTTAAGCATGGCCACTTTTTCAGGGACGATGTCGATGGCGACCACTTCGTTGTGCTGTGCTAAAAGCATGGCGTTGGATAGGCCGACGTAGCCGGTTCCTGCTATGGCGATTTTCATGTTATTTGCTATTTATTTAGAAGCTGCTTGCGCTTGATTGACGGAGGCTAGAAGCCGATTTCATTCAACACTCACACTAACTTCATATCCATGCTTTTTGAGTATGGCGTGCTTCTTGGCTTCTGCCAAATCGACGGAAGCCATTTCAGTGATCATTTGATCCAGCGTAATCTCTGGCACCCATCCCAGTTTTTGTTTGACCTTGCCGGGGTCACCTAGCAGGGTTTCGACTTCGGTGGGGCGGAAGTAGCGGGGGTCGATGCGAACCACGGGTTCGGATGAGTGCTGAGGTGCGAGTGCTGAGTGCTGAGTGGGGGTCCAATAACCCACTTCGTTCACCCCCTCGCCTTCCCTGCGCATTTGCATGCCCAGGGCTGCGGCTGTTTTCTCGATGAATTGGCGCACGCTGTATTGCACGCCAGTGGCAATCACAAAGTCATCTGGTTTGTCTTGCTGCAGCATCATCCATTGCATGCGCACGTAGTCTTTGGCATGGCCCCAGTCGCGCAGGGCGTCGATGTTGCCCATGTACAGGCAGCTCTCCAGCCCCTGGCTGATGTTGGCCAGGCCACGGGTAATTTTGCGGGTGACAAAAGTTTCGCGACGGCGTGGGCTCTTGATGCATCTATTGGCTGTCATGCCGGACTTGTTCCGGCATCCATGGATTCGGTTTGCATGGATTGCGGGTCGTGGCCCGCAATGACAACTTCTGGCATACAGTTCACTGGTGCTGGCTTGGTAAAAACGGGTTTTCTTCTCCAGCCCCAGGATACGAATGGCTTCCAAAATACGCAGCGTGCCCATGCCGTCCACGTCGGCGGTGTACTCAGGGCTCTCAAAGCTGACCGCCACGTGGCTTTGGGCGCCCAGGTTGTAGATTTCGTCAGGCTGGGTTTCTTGCACGATGCGCACCAGGTTGCTGGTGTCGGTCAGGTCGCCGTAGTGCAGCTTAAAGTTCGCGTTGTCAATGTGTGGGTCTTGGTAGATGTGGTCAACCCGCTGGGTGTTAAACGAACTGGCCCGGCGTTTGATGCCGTGCACGATGTAGCCTTTTTCCAGCAAAAACTCAGCCAGGTAAGAGCCGTCTTGGCCGGTAATGCCGGTGATGAGGGCGGTTTTTTGTTGGGTCATTTTGGTGTTAATTTAATAGCTGTTTGCGTTTGATTGACAGGGGATGGAGGCTTTTTTATGTGTTTTTTTGCTCTTGCACTTTTAACCGGTATTGTTGTAAGCGGCTATTCAATTTATCAGGCATTGTGGTCTCAATCAGATCAGCGGCCAGTAGGGTGCGCACAATCTTGTTGAGCTGTCCGGAAACTTCTTTTTGGCCCAACGCCGCAGAAATTTCGCGTTTGCCCATGGGCGCTTTGGCCAGCAGCTGCAACACTTTGGCCTCAAGCGTTGCGCCAGACTCTGGCTGTGACTCTGGCTGTGACTCTGGCTGTGACTCTGGCTGTGACTCTGGCTGTGACTCTGGCTGTGACTCTGGCTGTGCGCCACCATTTTTTTCAGGAGGTGCCTTAAACACCGTCACCGCCATCCCGCCTTCAATCGCTTCAAACACGGGCTCAGGCAGGCCATAGGCTACAAAAGTGTCAATCACCCGGCGCACGCCGCTGCCATATTTCTCGATGAGTTCCAACTCTCTAAAAATGGTGGCTACTTGTTTGTTGCGCAGGTGCGATTTGTAGTTGCCGGTTTTGATTTGTTCAACTGTCAGACCGTCGAGCAGTGTGCCGGGGTTAAAAAATTCGATTCGGTCGTCAAACACCTTGATGGTGGAGTCGTTGGCGCTGCGGTAGTCGCGGTGCACGATCATGTTGATAACGATTTCACGCAGGGCGTCCATCGGGTAGTCCCAGCGCTCTTCACGGCGTGGGTTGCCGGTGATGATGTAGGCCTTGTTGGTGTGCTTGACCATGAAGTCCATGATGCGCTGCACTTGCTCAACCAGCGTGTCCCGGCTGGTGATGCTGTCTTTGATGAGGGTCGGGCTGGCAAAGCGCCCGGCTTCTATGGTGCTTAGAAATACGTCGTTTTTGGAAAACAGCAGGTGGCAGGCGAAGGTAGGGCGGCCTTGTTTGATGAGTTCAAACTTCTCAAGCACTGCGTTAAATGGCGCGTTGAGGTGAATAGCATCGGCAAATGCTTGCACTTTTTGCTCAGAGATAGCATCCAGCGTGTGCTCGGGGTCGGGGTGGTAGTCCCAGCTGGAGTTGATGAGTTTGATGTGCGCATCAGATATTTCTGTAGCGGTCATCTGATGGTTGGCATTGCCAATGCGCTTGAAATAGCGCCCTTTGCAGGCCACGGGCTTGATGGGGTATTCGCCGATGCTGACGATAGCCACGGTTTTACTTTCAACCTGTACCAGCTCAATGTCCGGGATGACTCTGGGGCTGGTGATTTGTTTGCATTGGTTGATCCAGCCTTGAACCGTTTCGGCCTGAACGCTCACGCCAACAACTTGCCCTGCATCACTGACACCAATCAACACGGTGCCGCCTTGGGTGTTGGCAAACGCGGTGAGTGTTTCGATGACTTCTTTTTGAAAGCTGCTTTTGAATTCAACGCACGCACCTTCGCCTTGGCTGATGGCGTCCAGCAGCGAGGCTGCGGAAAGCTTGGCGGGAAGAGCTTGAGTCATGCTTGTTGAATACTACTTTTCA
>JAQTSL010000389.1 GCA_028711355.1 Rhodoferax sp. | reverse complement strand
GGGATAAGCTGATCCCATACGGGCTTTGCTGTATTGCGAAACCATTCATTGGTGAATGAATAAGGGCCTGGGTTCTGGTTCATATTCAATTTTCGCCTTTGCCAGGCGTCTCGAGATGGATTGCGATTGCCCTCAAGTGCGGCACAGTTTGGCTGGGGGTTGTGGTGAACTGTCCACCGGCGGGGTTGTATTGCAGTGTGCCGCCTTCGCTTTGGCTGAGATTTTGCACCACAATGGCATTAGCGCCCAAAGCGCCGGCCGTCGCCTGCAATTGAGCGAGCAGTTGCGCGACCGGCGTGCCCGTTGGAGCCTGCACATCGAGCACGGCAATGCGCTCAAACGGATGCGGCGGCAGAGTTTGCAGCACTTGCACCAAGGTGGTCGCGGGATAGATTTGCGCTGTCTCGCGCTGCACCGTCACACCCTGTTGGGCGGCGCAGGCCCCAAGCAGCATCGTCAGGGCGCCAAGCAAGCCTGCTGCCAGTGGCCTTGCCAACGCCGAGCCATTGCTGTGAAGCTGCGCAAGCTGAGCTGGATGTCTCCGGCGGGCGATTTCTTCATTGGGCATGTTTTTGCTCCTTGTTCGGGGCTGGCGCAGCGGGAGTCGTTTGCATCAGATTGTCGATCTTGGCGTTTTTTGCTAGCGACTGCACATGCGCTTCCAATGCCGCCTGTCGCAACTTTTGCTCGATTTGCGGCTTGAGTTGCTCAAGGCTGGGTTTTTCGGTCGGGCGCACGGCCAGCAATTGCACGATTGCATAATCGCTGCCAAGCACAATCGGTCCAGCCACCTGCCCGGGCTGCAATTTACGCACAACGCCGAGCACTGCGGCCGACATCGCCTGTTCGCTTTGCCACCCCAGCGCGCCGCCCAACTCCGCGTTTTGTCCGATGCTGTGGGTCAGCGCCAAAGCCGTAAACGTCTGTTTTCCACTGCGCAGCGCGTCGAGCACGCTTTTGGCCTGTTCGGGGGTTTTCACCACGATCCAGCGCAGCCAGTGTTGCCGGGCGGGCAGATCGGCGATCAGTTTGTCGTACGCCTGCTGAATGGCTTCGTGGCTGATCGGGTGTGCCTGCAGAAAATCATTTGCCGCCAGTTGCGCCAGGGCCTGCCGCCGAAGGTTTTGCTGCCCGGCCTCGATTCGCGCGCGCACCTCTGGCGGAACCTGTTTGACCGTATCGGCCAAAAGCTGCTGCTGGGCGAGCTGCTCGGCGACTTGTTGTCGCACCTGCGCTTGGTCGGCCGCCAGCGGGTTTGCCGCCTCGGCCTGCTCCAGCGTGATGGGATGCCCGTTGACCCGCAGCAAATCCTGCGCCTGTGCGCGACAGGTCAAAGCCGCGCACAAGGCCAGGCCGGTTGCGAAAACCTGCGCAGCGCGCATCGGAGCTGAGGAAAGTTTGTCCATCGTGTTCAGAAAGGTTGTTGAAGCACAAAATACACCGCGCGCTGGCTCGCCAGCGTGGCGGCCGCGACATTCTTGTTCGCCACGGGGCGGGCCGCCTGCACGCTCAGGCTGGTTTTCCACGGGGCGGTAAAAGTCAGCCCTAAGCCCACATCGGCCAGCATGCGCCAGCCCGGCACATTCGGGGTGAGGTAATGCGTGGTCACAGCGCCCTGCTCGGCAAAAGCCTGCGCGTTGATCTGCCAGCCTTTCCAGTCCCAGTTCGGCGTCTGTGCCACGGTGCGCAGCAGATAACCGCCATCGCCGCTGAGAATGCCGGGCGTCCAAGCCGCCAGGTTGCCATAGCCGCCCAGCACCCATTGCTGGTTGGCGGGCTGGGTGTTGATGCCCCACTGGCCGCTCGCTGCGGCATTGAGGCTCCAGCCCTGGGGAAGGTTTTGCTGCCAGCTTGCGTTGAAAGACCAATTGCGAAAACGCGATTGTGGTGCGGAAGGCACGTCGTAGATCAGGGTGCCGCGTCTGCCGCTCAGTCCCAGGTTGTACCCCAGCGCCAGATTCACGGCCCCCTGCAGCCCGCCGACCTGCACATTGCGCGAGCCTTGAGCGCCCAGGGTGAGATAGTTGTAATTCTGGTCGGCCAGAGTGTAGGCGCCGTCGAGCACCTCCGACTTATAAGCCACATGGGTGAGCGCCTCATTCAGGCTGAGCCGCGCCGTGGGGCTGGCCCAGACCAACTGGCTGCCGGTGAGCGCAGAGGTTTGCGTGATGCCCTGGGGGTAATAAGGTGCGCCGGCGACGCCGAGGCGGTAGCTGCTGCGTTGCAGGTTCAGGCCATAGATGCCCCAGGGCGTGACCCGCGAAATGAACAGGCCGCCCGCATCACTGCGGCTGCCGGTGCTGGCTTGTGTGAGGTTGGGCATGCCGTGGCTGTAATTGGCTCCAAGCAGCCAGCCGTCGCCTGGGCGCAGCGTGAGGTTTTCGCCGAGCACATCCCCGCCCACATAGCGGCTGCCGTAGTTGCCGAACACCACGCTGCCTGACAGGGGTTTGAACTGCGGGACTGGCGCCGTCTCAACCGTCAGCGTGCTGCCGCCGGGCTGGGGCGCCGGCGCCAGAGAGGGCCGAAAACCCAGGCCGCTGCGGCTGGCGTACATCTCGGCCAGAATATTGCGTCGGATCAGCGCATTTTCCGTGAGCGACGGGTCGAATTCCGTGCCGCGGTAAAACGCCGTCACGCCGGGAGACGCTTGAATCTGCGTCAATTGCCCCTCGATGATCTGAATCGACACAGCGTGATTCGCTTGATCGGTCACGGCGCGCAGGCCCACCAGCAAGTAACCGGCACGCCGGTAAGCCGCTTCCAGTTGTGACAACGCCTCCTGCGGGTTAGCCGCCTGTTCAAGCGCAGACCGCACCGCCGCGGGCGACAGCAGGGTGTTGCCCAGAACCGCGATGTGCAGGCCCTGCGCCGAGGTGATGCGCAGCGCCAAAGGCGCTGCGCCCGCCAAGTGTTGCGCCACAATGGCGGGTGGCCGGGTGGGCGGGATAAAAACGTCTGGAACAAGAGCCATGAACAGCCAATCGCCTGG
>JAQTSL010000086.1 GCA_028711355.1 Rhodoferax sp. | reverse complement strand
AGTTTATTGAACGGATGCCCCAGGGTTACAACACGCTGCTGGAAGAAAACGCAGCTAACTTGTCAGGCGGGCAAAAGCAACGCCTGTCGATTGCCCGCACCTTGCTGACCAAGCCGCGCATCCTGATTTTGGACGAGGCCGCCAGTGCCTTAGACCCCGAAAGTGAGGCCATTTTTATCAACAACCTGTCAAAAATTGCGGTGGGGCGCACGGTGATCATGATCTCGCACCGCCTGTCAACGCTGGTCAACGCCCATACGATTTTGGTGATGGAGCAGGGCAGGCTGGTAGATCAAGGCAAACATACTGAACTGCTCACCCGTTGTGAAACCTACCAACAGCTATGGAACCAACAAACAAGTCATCTCTGATGCGTTGGCTGCCGTTCATCGGGCGTAGGGCCAAGTCCGCCAAGACTGCGATCGAGTATTTGCCCGATGCCGATGAGATTGAGCGCAGCCCGGTGCCGCGCATGGCACAGGTCACCATGCACATTTTGCTTTTGGCCTTTGTGTCGTTTGGCATTTGGGCCAGTGTGTCGCAACTGGATCAAGTGGTGGTGGCGCAAGGGCGATTGGTCAACCCCACGCCCAACGTGGTGGTGCAGCCGCTGGAGATGTCGATCATCAAAAGCATTGAAGTGCGGGTCGGGCAGGTGGTCAAGAAGGGCCAGACCCTGGCGACCCTGGATGCCACGTTTGCACAGGCTGATGAGACGCAACTGAAATCGCGCCTGGCCAGCCTGGAGACGCAAATATTGGGGTTCGAGCACGAGCTGACTGGCAGCGTAGTGGCTGGCAATGCCAACAACAATGCGGACGACCAGTTGCAAGCCAATTTGATGGCCGAGAGAAAAGCCAATTACAAGGCGCAGCAGATGAAGATTTCTGAAAACTCTGCCAAATTGCGCGCCGCATTGACCACCAACCGCAGAGACCAGCAGTTTGTAGCCTCACGACTCAAATCGCTGAAAGAAATGGAAGCTATGCAGGAAAAAATGGCAGCCCAAAAATATGGGTCACCGCTGCAATTGCTGGAAGCACAACAGCGGTCCAAAGAAGTAGAGCGCGAGTTTGAACTGGTGAGCAACCGCGAGGTAGAAATCAGGCGTGACCTGGCTAGTGTGGATTCAGAACGAACAGCCTTTGAGAAAGGTTGGCGGCAAAAAATAATGGAAGATTTGCTGAACTTGTCACGCGAGCGGGATTCTCTCAAAGAGCAACTGCAAAAGGCGGACAAGCGATCTGCATTGGTGACGCTGACCGCGCCGGTGGACTCTGTGGTGCTGGAAATTGCCAAGCTGTCAACCGGCTCCATCGTGCAGGCAGCAGAAACCTTTTTTACCCTGGTACCACTGAACGTGACGCTAGAGGCAGAGGTGCAAATTGATTCGGTGGATGTGGGCTACATCAAAGTCGGGCATCACGTGGATGTCAAACTCGACGCTTTTCCGTACCAAAAGCACGGTACGATCAATGCCAAGGTGCGAACCATCAGCGAAGACGCTTTCAGAAAAGATTCAGCGGGCAGCCCGGTAGCCAATGCTTTTTATTTGTCGCGGATAGCATTAGAGAAAACAGAATTGACCAACATGAAAGAAGGGGCTAGGCTGCTGCCCGGCATGACCTTGAGTGCGGAGATTGTGGTGGGGCAGCGGTCGGTTATTTCGTATTTGGCGTGGCCGCTGACGAAGGGGTTGACTGAGGCGGTGAGGGAGCCTTAAATCCAGCCATCACGTTAACCAAACTCAGTTGATTGTTGATAAATGAATCAAACTGGCGAAAGGTAACCTGTGCCCACAACTGGTGCTTCACGGGTTCGTACGCCGCCTTTTTCAAATACAACAACGCTGTCATAGAAGCTGATAGAGTAGGTTTGCCGTGTGATCAGATCCACTTGAATCTGGCCGCTCTGATCCCAGTTCGCGTTGAGCTGGTCAATGAAGTGTTTGCAAATATTGATGAATGAAGAAGGATTATTGACACCGCCGCCATAGCCAGGCCAATACGAGGTGTGCATATCTTCAACAAAATAAATGCCGTTTTTGGGAACCTTGGGGTAAAGGAACTGAAAGGTTGCCAACACATGTTCCATGCGGTGCGAACCATCATCAATCACAATGTCTGGAAAACCAAACTCGTCGATAATTTTTTGCAGAAATACCGGGTCGCTCTGATCCCCGATCCTAATGGAGACACCAAAATGTTCGTGTTCGGCGCACTTGGGGTCGATGTCGATACCGACAATTTTGGCCCTTGGTCCGAAAAACCGGTTCCACATCTGAGCTGACCCACCGCCCGCAACCCCAATTTCGAGAACGAAAATATCCTTGTTTCGCCATGAGGACAAATGGCGCTCATAAATTGGAAAGTAATGCGCCCATTTGCCAATGGGCAATCCGCGATTGGTTAGACAGTCTTGCCACAAATTCATGACTCTTCTCCGGTACAAAGGGATGGGTAAAAGACTTTTAATCCAGTGTTAAGGCGATCTGGTCTCAAATTTCTTCTTGTGCGGATTGCCCTGGAAAAAGCTCATGTTCCAGCCGTCCGGGTTGGCCACAATCGAATCGATCAAAGCCTGGTCGGGCGTGGTTTTGAACAGAATAGCAAACAGAATGTTGTGCTTTTGCCGGCTCTCCCGGCAGGCATCCTCACCGGCATACAGCGCCCGCATATAGGCATTGAACTGCGGGTCGGTGGGCGACACCTTGATGGTCTCGATGTGCGCCGGACAGTGGTCAAACAAACCCTTGAAGGCCACTGCAGGCAAGTCCAAGCCCAGTGCTACTTTTTCAAGCTCCCGGCGTGAAATGGTGTAGACGTAATTACCCACTGACTCGTACCCTGAAACGGTCGGCCCGGCCATCAGCGGGGCGTCGGCCCACGGGTCCTGCGGCTCAATCAGGACTACCGCGTGACGTGCAACCCTGAGCATTTCATACAGCGCGATCATCGGCCGAGGCATGTGGTGGTAGGAGTCCTTGCACAGCACGTAGTCAAAGGAATTATCGTCAAACGACAAGGCTTCGCCGTTCTCAACCCGGTAATCGGTGATATGACCGGCCTCCTTGGCGACCTGCAGCAGCTTGCCGTCGATATCGGTCGGCAGAATATCGGTGAAGCCCTTGCGCCGCATGCGGATCGACTCCAGCCCGTAGGCACCGTCACCCACGGTCAGCCATTTATGATTTTTGGCGTAGTTCATACGGTCCAGCACCGGCTCCATCAAGCGGTGTTGGCGCCAGACATCGGCGTTTTCAGTCTCGGATTGAAAATGTAACGCATGCAAATTGACGACATCCGGATCATTCAAATTGCGATTTGGATCACGCTCATAAAGCTCATAGTTATAGGTCAAGATATCGGTCATGGTTCAACTCCTTGTTTATTCAATGGCGACGTTTCAGGTACGATTTAAGCGCCGTACTGTCACGCTCCAGGTTGATTGCAACAGATGAAGGAAATGGGTTGGTGGCCGAAAAATCATTGACCAGATAACGCGAACCATGCGGCAAACCCATGACGAACTGATCCACCCGTAATCCGGCAGCGCGCAACTCACGGTCAAGTTCCTCTTGTAAAGAGGCCGGACGTGAGGTGGTCACAACCAGGTAAAGATGACCGCGGCTTTGAATTTCTTTCAAGGCATCGATGTTTTTCTGTAGCGGTGAATAAGTCCAGCCATTGGGCGCAAACTTGGATGAGTTCTTGAAAAGAACCCCGTCGATGTCACAAAAAACTACCAGGCGTTGATCACAATAGTCGCGGAAGTCATCCAGCGTTCCCCAGTCAATGTAGGCCTGGGCGGTCAGTGTCTGGAATTCAACACCATCCAAGATCATGCTGAAAATCACATGGGACAAATACAGGTTCTCATGGGTTTTGAGGCGATTCCAATGGGCCAGAAAGTTGTCAACTGAAGCAAAGCCGTAACCGCCGCAACAGAAGAAGTTGCTGATCACGTGCTTCTCGACAATGTTCTTGACCAGCCCGAGCGGGTCGGTCTGGACATAACTCTTGTTGGCTGCGTTGACTTTGGACACCGAGTGCAAGTCGACCACGGCCACCCCGTTACCACCGGAATAGTCGACCTGGAAGCTGTTATCACAGTCCTTGACAAAGAAGTCGCCAACAACCTTGGCCTTCTGTAGCGCCACGGCGATGGTCTCCACCTGCGACGCGGTGGTTTCGTCGAGCAACAGGATTTCAATGTGGTCACAGATGCTTTGTTGCAGCAGTTCCGTCATCCGCGCCAGGCTGGTGTAATTCTCAACATGTTCAGCCAGGGCCACTACGATCACGCGGTCAAACGCGGCCAGACTCAGCCCCTCGACCGCTTGTTCGATCATCAATCGCCCGTCGGGCATAGTCAGCATCCACTTCGGGCGGGTGCCAGCGAAACGGCTGGAACGTCCGGCAACGGGAAGAATAAGTGTTTTCATACGTGGGCTTTCACTTTACCTATAGCTGGGGGGGCAGAGGGTCTTGGCTTCGGGTGCCTGTGCCAGTGCCGTGTGCAAAGACTGGACTAGCCAGGCTGCAGAAACCGGGTCGGTGATGTAGGGCGCGATTCTGGCCAGACAAAGCAGTTTGAACAGATAGGCGGCGCCCGGGAAAAGTGCGTAAAGATATCGGCCATAACTGGGAAAGGCCAACTGACTGAACAACTGCGACTTGATGCGCAGATTTTGGTCCATGCGCCGAAACGACCAACCAAATTCGAGCTCCTGGGAAATCTTCGCAAGGTCTTGCAGCGGCGACTCCAGGTAAGTGCTCAAAAAGTCGATCAGCACCAGCCCAAGTGAGGGGCTCCAGATCACATTCGACAAAGTCAGGTCGCCGTGGCAGGGTCCCAGTGGCACCGCGATGCTGGGACGACTGCCAATCAGGTCGTGTACACATGCAAAGGTCTGCGCCATCACCGGCACGAGCTCCGGCCAATGGGTGGCCGCGACCACCTGGGTTATCTTGTCGAGGAACAGCTGCGAAGCCACATCCCGGATCTCCGATCTGGCCATGTTGTCGAGCAGCAGGGCCGACAGGGCGCAGGAAATCTCAACGGCAATTGGTCGGTCGCCCTGCAATGCAAAATCTTCGCCATTCATGCCAGTGATGTAACGCATGACGATGTTCAAATGCCCGTCACGGCTATCCTGCCGCAGGATTTGCGCCGAGCTGATTGAAAGCCCGCCGAGGGCGATGGCTGTAAAGTTGCGCTGCTTGTCGATCGACTCGGCAAAGCGCAGGTCGGCGGCATCGGCTTGTTTCAGCACGCACATGTGCTGCCCCTCCAAAACCAGCGAGACTTTGGCGTGTGAATGTGAGCCCTGGGTCAGATGTTTGGGCATCATGGTGATGGGTGTTGCCTGCGTTTGATAAAGCCGGGCCACCAGCCGGTGCACGGTCCTTGGGGCTTTATAAGTGTCATTTGGTCACTCTTGCTCAATTGGGATGTTTGTCACCTGGGTCAACATTCCCAGTCAGATGATCCTGTAGGCACATCGGAGAATCAAGCACAATTTTGGGGTGGTAAACATCGACCAGGGAAGGTTGGGCGAAAGCCGAAAACTGCCCCAATTTTTCTTCGGCAACAAACAGATAGGTGTTTTGTGAATACCACGGCCCGACACGGCCGTCGTACAAGAATGTCGGGCGGAACAGGTCAATCGCAGCGTAACCATGTTCTGAAAAAACCTGGATCCAGAAAGAGTGCGGCCGGCAGTTGATGTGGCCTGCACCACCTTGGCGCGGAAGGGCGGCACCAAATATAACCAGCGGCGCCAGAGCACAGAGGTCGGCAACGAAGCCCTGACTTCTTTCTGGCAAAAGATGCTCGGCAACTTCCACACAGACCGCAACGTCATGGCGCGAACTGACAGATATCTTCTTGTTCAAGTCTTGGAACAGGTAGTTGAGCCCTGGAAATTTTCCCGGAATACCAGACACCCATTCACCGTCAATCGAGGTCACGACCTTGTTCATTTCCAGTGCTGCACGCGACCAGGCACCCACTCCAGCGCCCACATCCACAACCGATTCAAACGGGTGGTGCTGATTCAAATGCTTAAACATCAGTTGGGCAGACAGGTACGAAGTCGCAAATGCATCACCAAAAAACGATTCATCGTACTGACCTGGTATTTTGGAGAAGTACGCGATCAGTTCAGGATGGCGTGGGTAGTGCATCAAGCCAACATTGATGGCACCATGAGCCTCTTTAAAGCGCTTGGCTTCACAGAACTGAGCAATAAGGTTCAAGATGACAGAAAGATCCATTGCGATCCCCAATTACAAAATAACTTTTTTCATCACGGTCAACAGATGCGGACCACGCCATTCCTGCATCACAATTTCAAAAGCACCGGTAAATCCATACATGCTGGCCCAGCGATACTTTGTATCAAAATAAAGTGAAAACGTGTCTTCGGCAATGATGTTGACATGGGTCGGGTCGCGGAACGCTTCCGACTTCGGGTAGGCCGGTGTGAACGAAAGAAACAGGCCATTCACTTTCAGAACCCGATAAACCTCATTCATCACTTCAACGAAACAATTGCGGCGCTGGGGCACATAGGCAATCCGCGGAACGTGCTCCAGAAAATCATGGGCGGTGACATAGTCGAAGCTGTCACTCTCAAACGGAATGGGTTCAATGGCCAGGTCGGCTTTGCGAATGTTTTTCTCAAGGTCGTTACGGATATCAACGCCATACATTTCATCAGCGTTGAAGGTGTTTTTTGGGTTGGATCCACAGCCTAGGTCGAGTGATTTTGTCATGTCAGATACTCTTATGAATGGTTTGGATAGGCAATAGCAGTCAGTTGCTTCAAATAGTTATCAAATAACCGAATTCGCTCGGGTGTGTAGCTGAACTCCCTGACGCGCTGATAGGCAGGTTCATACATGCTCAGGCGAAACGAATCGGTGCCGACTTCGATCAGGCGTTTGAGTCCGATGTCGGATGAAAACGAGACCGGATAAGGAGTTTTGAGGTCGAGTGCGTCAGCTATAAATTCCACCGAGTTATTGCTGTGCGCATTGGCCCTGACGATCACTTTGCCCTGTGCATCAATGGAGTTGACAATGCAAAACTTGCCTTCAGAGACACGAAAAGCTTCATACAGAATCGACCAATAGACTGCCAAGTATTCTTGAAAAACCGGCGCGCCGAGTTGGAACGCTTGAAGCACCGGGTACTGCGGATGACCATTCATCGAAAGTGGCCAAACTTTTCTGTAACTTCGCAGAACTTCAAACTGTTCCAGAAACGGTTGCAACCAGAAGCGAATTTCAGCAGAGGCCGCCGCAGGATGGGTCAGGCTTCCGGGATACAGCGCAACCTCAGTTCCCTGCGCCTCAATGTCGGCGTCAAAACGCATGAATCGGCGAAAATCTTCTGCGAGACCCATAAAGCACTGATCGGCCATAAAAAACGGTTGTAGCGCCACAAAGGACGGAATCCAGATTCTGTGTTTGATGCCAAAAGCGTGACACGCAAAGCCCTGGTTCTGGCCGACGATGTTGGCCACCGTGTCGTCGCCGCCATAGAACAGCATGTCGGTTCGGGTCTTGAACATCAGCACACCGTCTTCAATCCGCTCCAATCCGCCCTGTAGGGTTTTCACCTGTTCCCAGTAATTGCCGCATGAGCGCACCGGCAGGTCAGCGCCGTTGTCCACAATCAGCACGCCGGCCTGGGTTAAGGCGGCCACCGCAGTGGCCTGCGCCGCCAGGTCGTCATGCCAGGCGGAAAGAATGACACGGCGAAAAACACCTCGTTCACGCAAGCGGATCATCATCGACATGACTTGCAGGAAGACCTGCGGGTCGCGGATCTTCCCCGTGACTAGCCCGTCGACCTTGAGCTCGTTGTTCATGGCCTAGCGCTCCAGCGGGCTGGCCAGGAACTGCCGCACGTAATAGTCAAGCTGCTGGTCCTGATGTTCCTTGGACTGGTTCAGGCACATCACCTCGATCAGGTCCAGGTTGTGCTTGAGAAGACCAAAACGGCAAGTGGTAAAAATTCCTTCGGGTACTGGCTGGTACAACACCAGCGCCCGCGCCGCCGAAAAGCGCAGGATGTCAATGACACCACTTCGCACGGCAAGCAGGCCGATGCGCCCGCTCGGGTTATAGACCGTGCGGATCAGTTCTTCATGCGACAGTGCAATCGGTTCTGCGCCGGTGATCATTTCACTGCCGTAGTCAGCGATGCCGCTTTGGTTGACAAAGACATGTTGCACCCCGCTGTCCTTAAGGGCTTGAACCAGTTTCTCCCAAGGTGGAACATAGTCGGAGAAGTTAGCCCCAGCGGTGGTGAACAGGATCACGCTGTTATGGGGCAGGGCTTGTTCGGGCTTTTGCGCACCCAAATATCCTTGGATGGCGATCACGTCGGCGTCGGTCAAGGGAATGACTTTGTTGTAATTGAACGGGTTGAGCCAGACGTCAACCAGGCCGGTCTGGAGCAGATTGGCGTCCATGCCGCGCATGAAGGGGATAGACGGAAAGCTCTGGGCGATCTTCAGTGAGAAATCGTGTTTCCAGTGGTCTACAACGTGGATCCGCACCGGGCGGCGTTGGTAAATGCCCAGCAGAAAAATCACCAGGTTGAGTTGCGGCTGTTTGATGATCAACTCATATTCGCGCAAGGGTGCGGCCTTGCACAGATGGATCATGGCGTTGAAGGTGTCACCTGTACCAAAGCCGAAAATCAGGTACAGCGCATCGGGGTTGAGCTGCAATTGATCCGGGCTGCTGTAGGAGTGGATGGCGATTTTCATAGGGTTCACAGGTTGGAATCAATCATCACGGTGATGCTGCCCGGCCCGGCATCACGCTTCAGGTTGAGCGCCAGGGCGGTTGCCAGGCCGCTGTCCTTTTTGTCGTTGATCAGGATCCGCTCGCCGGTGGGCAAATCAAACAAGGCCTGATTGAAACGCAAGCCTTGGGCCGCGAGCCAGGCCAAGGTGGGTTCACGCCAGACCGATTGGCGGGCGCTGAGCAAGACAATGGTGTCGCCCGGAGGAATGGCCTGCCAAAAATCTTGCACACCATCGAGCAGACATTCCTGGCCGCTCAAGTGGCCGTTGTGAGTCACCAGGGTGCCGTCAATGTCGATCAGCCAAAGATGTGGTAGGGGGCTCAGGCACAAACCCAAGTCCGACGGCGTCTGCGGGTCACTCATAACTTGCTGCGGCCAGACTCAAGCCAGTAAAGGCCAAGGTAAAACGAGCCGATCACCGAGTCGATGTCGTCCTTGGCATAACCCGACAGGGCCAGCCAGATCAGCCCGTGCAGCACCTCGATGCGCGCCAGCTCGGATCCAAAATAGTCGGTGAAGATGTCGATGGCCGTGTGGGCGTACAGCGGTTCTTCGTACAGCACCTCAACGGTCTCATGGTCGATGTGTAACTTGAACTTGCGTCGGTTGAAGGCGTCGTAGCCGCCGACGGCCGAGTAGTACACCTTGGCAAAGTCATACCAAGGGTCGCCCATGATGCCTGGCTTGGAAAAATAGCCGCGTGGATCAATGAACCAGCTTCTGAGCTTGTCGTCGACCAGAGTGTTGGAAAAGGTGGCATCGCCGTGAATCGGGCAGAAGAATGCCGGCTGTAGCCGGGGCAGCAGGCTCTCGATGTTTCCCTGAAATTTTGGGGCAAACACATTGCGGCATTTCTTGCCATTCACGGTCATCGACTCGCGGTCAAAGCCCGGAATCATCGACGACACGCTGGCCACCCGGCTCAGAGTTTTTTTCACATAGACATCGGTCACATCTTCGGCCTGGGTGTCGCTGTGGACCTTGTCGTGCAAGGAAATCAGCGCGTCCAGGTAGTCGGCAAAAACCGCCCGCTGTTCACGTGGTGACAAATCCGTGATCCGATAAAGATGCTCACCCTTGACACGCTCCATTACAAAGGGGCTGGCCGAGATGACTCTGGGAATACGCCGAAAACCAAGTTGACTGGCCTGTGCGTACCAGGCAAGTTCTTTGTCGATGAGAGCTTGGTAGTTGGGGTCAATGGCCTGTTTGCTGACGGTCTCATCACCAATGACCACCCGGTTAAAGAATCTAGAGAACCCGGCAGCGTCATTCTCCTTTTCCAGCGCAGCGAAATCTCCCAGCTCCTGAAGATTTGGGCAATCCATGGTCTCGAACTGCGCCAGATTGGCAGCTAGCCACTTCACAAACTCGCCGGCTGGGGGCGGTGGCGCAAGCAGTTGCCTCTGCGGGAAATAGAACATACCAGGAATACCGTCGGTTGCGGATGGGTTTTCATGCAGCTTCCCCACTGGGGATAACGACCATCGACAGGTAAATGCGGAGGTTGTGCACACCACCGCTTTGGTGGTTTGTGGCCACGGCGGGATGTCGCCCACAATTAGATCGCTCCAGACCAGCACCACCGGGCTGTCGGCAGGAATGCCTGCCAGCGCCTGCGCGATGCCAGCGGCCGTACCCGAGCCCGAGGCCTGCACCAGAGTGTATGGAACTGGCGGCGGATTGACCTGAAGGTAGCGCTCTAACTGGTCAAAGGCATAGTCGCCAATGATTGAAAACCGGGCATCGCCAAAGCGCTCAAACAGGTGGTAGAGCAAAGGTTTTCCATGCACCGACACCAGACACTTCGGTTTGTTCCAGGTGTGGTGCCGCAGTCGGCTGCCCCGGCCACCCGCTTGGACGATGACATGAATCTGTGCCGCACTCATAAAAAACTTCCTCCAAGTAAGTCGTGCACATGAACGATGCCGACAGGGCAGCCATTTTCAGTGACAAAAACCGACGGAATACGTTTGATGCTGAATAGATGGGCGACGTCCGAGACCAGCGCGTCAGGACTGATTTCCTTGGGTCGGCGGGTCATGAGTTCATCAACACGCTGGTTGATGGCCGATGCCGAGAAATGTCGCCGCAGGTCGCCATCGGTGAAGATACCCACCAGCGCCTGGCCGTCATCAACCACACCAACGCAGCCGAAGCGGGTCCGGGTCATCTCCAGCACGGCCTTGCCAAGGCTTTCACCCAGGCACATGATCGGCAGCTCGTCGCCAGCATGCATGATGTCCCTGACCCGCATCAGTTTGCGGCCGAGCTTGCCACCCGGATGGAACTCCCGGAAGTTGGCCACCTGAAAATCGCGAATCTCCAGCACTGCCAGCGCCAGAGCGTCGCCCAGCGCCAGACTCATGACCGTGGAGGTGGTCGGGGCGATGCCCAAGGGTTGGGCCTCCGGGCAATTGGGTATCAACAGCACATGGCTGGCCATCTTGCCCAGGCTGCTTTGTGCCACTGCGGTTACCGCCACCAGCGTGATGCCGTGACGCCGACAGTAGTTCACGATGTCGCTGAGCTCCTGGGATTCGCCGGACTTGGAAAGCACCAGTACCACATCCTGGTGGCCGATCATGCCCAGGTCACCGTGGCTGGCCTCGGTGGGGTGGATGTAGAGGGCGGGAGTTCCGGTGGATGAGAAGGTGGCGGCGATTTTTCTGGCAATATGGCCTGATTTGCCGATGCCGCTCAAGATGACCCGCCCACCGACCATTCGGGCGATGGTCTGGGTCACCTCAATAAAGGTCGGACCAATGCTCAGCGCCAACTGCTCCAGGGCCTGGGCTTCGGCCTGGATGGCCAGCCTGGCGGTCTGGAGGATTTTGTTGCCAGGGGCAGAAATCATTTTTTGCCAGTCGAACGGTTGGTATGGATAGGAATACCGCTTATTGCCCTGGGGGAGTATCCACCACAGATGGGAGGTTGATGCCAAGAAGAGGGGCCCAGAACTGGGGCTCATATTTCGACCAGGCGTGGCCGCCAAGCGGTGCGATGTGACCGTTCATGGCGAAGTATCTGCTGGCTTGCAACTCCAGTGAGAACAGCGACGCCCGGGTTTCGGAGGGCACCACAAAGGTTTGTGACAACTGCCCCATGAAGGCAAAAAACAGATCTTCGCTGGA
>JAQTSL010000388.1 GCA_028711355.1 Rhodoferax sp. | reverse complement strand
CGGCACTTGCAGCGTGCACCGCGCGAGCGCATTGTGGTTGCCATTGAGACCGCTGGTTTGCTGGACATCTTGGCGCATCCAAACCCGACAAAGTACCCCAGACAACGTGTTTTGGTTGTTGCGTGTGACAGCTACGTCTATTTGGTGCCATTCGTCGAAGAGGAGGCAACGTCTATTCATCAGATAAACCTGATAACAAAATCAATTTATTTGAATTTTCATGATGAATAGGCCTGCCTATAGTTCAGCCTGTCACAACAACACCCCAACCGGAGACCCACCATGGATCAATCGAACCGTTATGCCGACCTCAGCCTGCAGGAAGCCGACCTGATCAAAGGCGGTCAGCACATTTTGTGCGCCTACAAAATGGCCCCCAAGGACGGGCTGGACTACCTCGAAGCTGCCGCCCACTTTGCCGCCGAATCTTCTACCGGCACCAATGTCGAGGTCTCCACCACCGACGACTTCACCAAGGGTGTCGATGCGCTGGTTTATCACATTGACCCAGCCACCGAAGATATGCGCATTGCCTACCCGCTGGCGCTGTTTGACCGCAACATCACCGACGGGCGTTTCATGCTGGTGTCGTTTTTGACGCTGGCCATTGGCAACAACCAGGGCATGGGTGACATCAAGCACGCCAAGATGGTCGACTTTTATTGCCCTGAACGCGTCATTCAGATGTTTGACGGCCCGGCCAAAGACATCAGCGACCTGTGGCGCATTCTGGGCCGCCCGGTCAAAGACGGCGGCTACATCAGCGGCACCATCATCAAGCCCAAACTGGGCCTGCGCCCCGAGCCGTTTGCGCAGGCGGCCTACCAGTTCTGGCTGGGCGGCGACTTCATCAAGAACGACGAGCCGCAAGGCAACCAGGTGTTCTCGCCGATCAAAAAGACCATTCCGCTGGTCTATGACGCGCTCAAACGCGCACAGGATGAAACCGGCTGCGCCAAGCTGTTCTCGATGAACATCACCGCTGACGACCACTATGAGATGTGCGCCCGCGCCGACTTTGCTTTGGAAACTTTTGGCACCGACGCCGACAAACTGGCGTTTTTGGTGGACGGTTTTGTTGGCGGCCCCGGCATGATCACCACCGCGCGGCGTCAATACCCCAACCAATACCTGCATTACCACCGCGGTGGCCACGGCATGGTGACATCGCCCTCGTCCAAGCGCGGCTACACCGCTTTTGTGCTGGCCAAAATGAGCCGCCTGCAAGGGGCCAGCGGCATCCACGTCGGCACCATGGGCCACGGCAAGATGGAAGGCGAAAGCGACGATCGCGTGATTGCCTACATGATTGAGCGCGACGAATGCCAAGGGCCGGTCTATTTTCAAAAATGGTACGGCATCAAGCCCACCACCCCGATCATCAGCGGTGGCATGAATGCGCTGCGCCTGCCCGGCTTTTTTGACAACCTGGGCCACGGCAACATCATCAACACCGCTGGCGGTGGCAGTTACGGCCACATTGACTCACCGGCGGCCGGTGCGATCTCACTGCGCCAGGCCTATGAATGCTGGAAAGCCGGTGCCGATCCGGTCGAATGGGCCAAAGAGCACCGCGAATTTGCCCGTGCCTTTGAGTCGTTCCCGGTTGATGCCGATCGGCTGTTCCCGGGCTGGCGCCAAAAGTTGGGGGTGAGTCAGTAACGCCTGAGCCTTCAGCCCGCCTGATAGGCGATGCGCCCACCCACCAAGGTGTAGCGCACCCGCCCGGGCAGCTCGTAGCCGGCAAACGGTGTGTGCTTGCCCTGACTGCGCAGCGCGTCGGCCTGTACCGTCCACGCGGCATTGGGGTCAAAAATACACAGGTCGCCCAGACCACCCACTTTGAGTTGTCCGGTGCGCCCCAGGCGCGGGCCCAACGCGTCACCTAGTACCGCCGCTGGCCCGGTGGTCACCGTGGCCAGCGCACGTTGCAAAGCTACCCCGCTGTCCAGATGCCATTTGTAGGCCAGGCTGAGCAACAGCTCCAGACCGGTCGCACCGGCTTCGCTTTCGGCAAACGGTTTGGCCTTGGCGTCATCATCGACCGGCGTGTGGTCTGACACCAGCGCGTCGATCGTGCCATCGGCCAGACCAGCGCGCAGCGCGTCGCGGTCACGCTGCTGGCGCAGCGGCGGGTTGAGCCGGGCCCGGCTGTCAAAGTAGCCAATATCGGTATCGGTCAGGTGCAAAGAATTGATGCTGACGTCACACGTCAGCGCCAGCCCTTGCGCTTTGGCCTGGCGTACCAGTTCCACCCCGGCGGCGCTGCTGATACGGCACAGGTGCACGCGCGCGGCGGTCGCGCGCATCAGCTCAAAAATGGTGTGCATCGCCACCGTTTCGGCGATCACCGGCACGCCAGACAAGCCCATCCGCGTGGCCAACGGCCCGCTGGCAGCCACACCCTGCCCCAGATACGCGTCTTGCGGCCGCAACCAGACCGCGTAGCCAAAGGTGCTGGCGTATTGCAAGGCGCGCTGTAGCACCTGGGTGTTGGCCAAGGCTACTTCGGCCTGGCTGAACGCGGCACAACCGGCTTCGGTCAGCTCGACCATTTCGGTCAACACCTCGCCTTTGAGGCCGCGTGTCAGCGCACCGAGCGGATAGACGCGTGCCTGTTGCAACTTTTCGGCGCGAAAGCGCAGCATCTCCACCAGGCCCGATTCGTCCAGCGTGGGGTCGGTGTCGGGCAGACACACCAGGCTGGTGACACCGCCGGCCATGGCGGCGGCCATTTCAGAGTCGAGCATGCGCGCGTGCTCGTAGCCCGGTTCGCGCAGGCGCACCGCCAGGTCAACCAGACCGGGCAGTACCCAACAGCCGGTAGCGTCAATGGTACGCTCCGGTTGAAAGTCGCCAGCTACGCTATCAATAGCTACCAGCGCACCATCCATAAGCGCTACATCCATTTTTTTATCAATGCCGCTGGCGGGGTCGAGCACCCGGCCAGCCTGAATCAGAATACTATTGTGTGTCTTCATAACGGGTCTTTCTGAAAG
>JAQTSL010000085.1 GCA_028711355.1 Rhodoferax sp. | reverse complement strand
GTCTGCATCAACCGCAGCCAGTTCGGTGCCGTGGTTGGCCTGCCGACCTTTGGCGGGGAAGGCCTCTCGGGCACCGGCCCTCAAGCCGGTGGACCGCATTACCTGGCACGCTTCTTTGGCTGCATCGGCTACTGCGTCGCCCAGTGAAAGCGGTTTGTCTGAGCAATCTGGGTGCGCAACTCTCCGGCGGCGAGCAGCAAATGCTCTCGACTAGCCGTGCCCTGATGACCCACCCTGAGCTGATCGTGCTGGACGAAGCCACCGAAGGCCTGGCCACGCTGATCGTTGACCGCGACTACCGCCGCGTGCGCCGCGTTGGAGCGGCTGCTGCGCTACTGCGCGCGCCCACCCTTTGCCAGGGAGCGCCTGCGCAAAGAGGGCGTTTCCCTGGTGTACCGCTGCGCCAAACAGCACAGCGAGCCGACCAGTGACAAGCGAGGAGCCAAGGTCGATGAGCTGCCGCTGACGCCACTGGAGCTGATCGACCGCATTGCCGCTCTGGTGCCGCCGCCACGCACGCACCGGCATCGCTACTTTGGCGTGCTGGCACCGAACTCGCCGCTGCGCGATGCGGTGACGGCTTTTGCCACACCGTCGCAACAGGTCACGGTGCAGACCGACGTTCAGACCAGACCACCCGGCACGGGCGAGGGCGCGCATGGGGTGCCGCCCCAACCAGCCCAGCCCGAGCCCGTACCACCCAAACGCGCACCATCGCACTACCTGTGGGCGATGGTGATCGCCCGTTTCCTGAGACCTTGCGGGACAGATCGCAGCTACGCGCAGCGAGCCAGCTCTGTCCTCAACTGATTGAGATTGACTATGAGGTCGACCAGCGTGTCAATTGGTGAGGGGATGAAACGGCGAATCAGACTCGCTGTGGGGTGAATCTGCGTGCGGCGTAGCCAGCGCGCCGGTTATCGCTTTTCTGAGCAGAGCTTTGGGGTATAGACACCACCCGGTTCAGGTGGTGTTACATGCAAATCGAGGGCTGTTTCGAGGTGCGATACTTGGCCTCATGTGGTTGAATTTCCTATCCGTCCACAGCAGGCTGCAAAAGTTCTACGACGCAATATGCTGAAAAAATCCGTAGACAAGTACAGAGCGGTTCCGCCACTGGTGTGGAAGATCTTGGTCACGCAGTTCTTAATGAACTCGTCTCACTTCATGACCGTGTCGCTGCTGGCCGTGTACATGGCCAACACACTCAAGTTTGGTGCTTGGGAGGTGGCCACGGTGATGACCACCAACCTCATTGCCGCTCAAGTGCTGCCGTTTTTCTTTGGCCTGATGGCAGATAAGTACGGGTTTCGGCATTTCATGGCAGGCGGGCTTGCGTTGCGCTCTCTGGGACTGATCGGCTTTGCGTTTGGTGATGGTTGGGGCGCTTTGTCCGTCATGGCCTTGGTCATGGGGGTTGGAGTAGCGATGTATGAGTCGTCCGTCTACCCCTTCTTTTCAAAACAACCACTGCCCATTGCAGCTCGCGCGTTTGTTCTGAATAACCAAATGCTGAACATGGGCGTGGTGGTCGGTCCGCTTTTATCTGGCGTGCTGTTGACGTATGACATCAGGCTCGCATTTGTCGTGAGCAGTATTTTGTTTGGGTGTTTGGGGCTGTGGGTCTTCACACAGAAAGACATTGACTCAGCGTTTACAAAAGGGACAGTCCTGTTTGTGAGCCTGCGGCGGGTGTTAACTGACCGCCGGTTTTTCTTCTTTCTGGTGGCGGTGGTGCCCTGGTATTTTTTGTTCGCCCAACTGTATGTGTCCTTCCCGATATACCTGAGCCAGATTGCCGGTGATGCTGCTGTGCCGAAGATGTTTTTGGTGAATGGCTTGGTGGGCCTGGTCTTCATGGTGGGCACCATGACCGTGATGGAGAGCGCTGCACCACGCACCGTCTTGCCCAGGGTCTATGTGATGGCTTCGGTCTTTTTCTTCTCTGCGCCGCTGCTGCCCACTGCTTGGTGGTTTCTTGTATTCGTGGGTTGCTACACCATGGTGGAGACCTTGATCCTCCCGGCAATTGAAACCCTGGTGACTGAATTGGCGCCGGACGGCAGTCAAAGCACTTTTTTTGGGGCACTCAGCGTGGCCTCTGCCATTGGCGGCTCTCTGGGCTATTACGCGGGTAGCTGGATGACGCTCAACATGGATGGGCGCACCATGTGGTCGATATTTTCTGGCGTTGGCGCACTGGGGTTCATCCTGTCTTTCTGGTTTGTCAGAAGCCAAGGAGTGACTGCGCCGGGCCAAGGTCAGCTCAGTTGAGCTCGCATCCATCCCAGATGGGTACCGCGTAGCCACTTCACCCTGAGCTTATCGAGGGGAAAGCTCGGTTTCGACGAGCTCAGACTGAAAAGGGCCTATGTAGCAGCGCTGAAATTTTTCTAACGCAGACAGGGTGTCTACACCGTTTCTAGCAGTTCCAGCAACTGTCGTTTACCCACCGCGCTGGCGGCCATCATTGGCAGACGCAGCTCGTTGTGAATCAGTCCTTGGTGTGCCAGCGCGGCCTTGATCAGCGCTGGGTTGGGCTCGGTAAACACGGATTGCACCAAGGCGGGCAGGGGCTCCCAACGCTGTTGCGCCAGGGCATGCTCGCCACGGCGCATCAAGTTCAGCACCTGCACAAACTGCGCGGTTTTCAGATGGGCACTGGCGGCTATGGCACCGACACCACCTGTGCGTAACGTGGCCAGAATCTGCCCGTCTTCACCGGCCAGCACTTGCAAGCGGCCATCGTTGATCAGCGCCTGGGTTTTGTTGGCATCGCCACCACAGTCCTTGATGGCACGGATGTTCGGGTGCGCGGCCAGGGCCAGCAGGGTTTCCAGCGTCATCTGGGAGCCGGTGCGGTAGGGAATGTCGTAGACGATCAGCGGCTGGACGGCCGTATCTGCGAGCGTGGTGAACCAGTGTTGCAACCCAGCCTGTGAGGGACGGATGTAGTGCGGTGCGGGCACCAGCAGGCCTGCAATGGGCTGCTGGTTCAGTTTTTCAACCCAGGCCTTGGTTTCACCCATGTGGTAGCCCGACAGGCCCATCACCACCGGTAACCCGGCGCTGGCTTGCAGCACGGTGTTCAGCACCGCCAGTTGTTCGGATTTATCCAGCGCTGCCGCTTCGCCGGTGGAGCCGCAGGCGACAAAGCCGGTGACGCCTTGGTTGGCGAGGTGTTTGACCAGTCGTGTCAAGGCTGGGTGATCCACCGCGCCATGCTGAAACGGGGTGATCAGGGGAATCCAGAGGCCCGCGAAGTCGGGGGAGTTTGGCATGCGTCATTCCTTTTTTTGAAAAAAAGACCGATGGATAAACCGCCATCAGATGCGCACGAAAACCAAAAGAAGGGAAAGGTGTGTTTTGGTGGTTCCGCCGCTCATCTGAGGACGGAACCACAGCTCCGGTCAGATGAGCTTTGGTTTTTTGGATTTGGATGCCAGCGCAGCGCCACAGTTGCCATGGCTCAAGGCCATGGTGCGGGGGTGGAGCAGGGTGGACAACATGGCTTGACTATAGCAGCCCGCTGTTCATTGCCAAAAGGCGTCAGCGCCGATTGAATATTGAGCCAGTTCGACTTGCCGGTCAAATTCGCTACAAATCACCCACCTTGGCCGGGCTAATGAAAAATTTGGGATCAACCTGCATGTCAATAGCCATGAGTTCGAGCCCAAGGCCCACACAACTGCGCCGACTTATTCCGCGAAGTCGATTAGTTTCCCGTTGACGTAGTAACAGAAGCGCTTGAAGCGCACCGCGACCTGGGTCTGGCGGGACGGAACGACATTTTCTCTCGCCAGTTTCATGCGCGCACGCGCGTCACCCAGCGCCAGGTCCAGAATTCTGACGCTGCCGTGATCTTCAATGGACACGATAGTGACCGGGAAACTGTCTTTGTCCATAGCGTTTGAAAACGACACATGCTCGGGCCGCACGCCCAGCGTTATCTCGCCCTGTGGCAACTCCTTGGATGAACGCCCCAGGGGTTGTCCAGCCAGCGTCAGTCTGTCACCGTCACGCGTGACAGGTAAAAAATTCATGCCAGGAGAACCAATAAAGGTTCCGACATAGCTGTCTGCCGGACGCTCAAAAAGTGTCTCTGGCGTGCCACGCTGCACCACCAGTCCGTCCTTCATGACCAGAATTTCATCGGCGAAACTCATGGCTTCGTTCTGGTCATGTGTCACGTAAATGACCGTCATCCGGGCGTAGGTATGGGCCTGCTTGATGCGCCGGCGCAGCTCGAATTTCATTTGCGGGTCAATCACCGTGAGCGGCTCATCCATCAGAATGGCGGCCACGTCGTCGCGCACCAGACCTCGCCCGAGCGAGATCAACTGCTTTTCATCCACGGTCAAATCGCGGGCTGGTCGCCCCAGTCTTGACGTCAGGCCCAGCATGTCCGCGATCTCTTGAACACGGGGGCCAATTCGGGCCCGGTCCCAATTGCGGCATTGGAGCGGGAAGGCCAAATTTTCGAAAACTGTCTTGGACTGATAGATCACCGGGAATTGAAACACTTGGGCGATATTGCGCTGTGCTGTCGGAACAGGTGTCATGTCGCGCTCATCAAACAGGACACGACCCTGCGAGGGCTGCAACAGACCGGAGATGATGTTGAGCATGGTGGTCTTGCCACAGCCGGACGGACCCAGCAAGGCATAGGTTCGGCCATGCTCGAACGTCAAATCGGTGGGTCTCAATGCGAAACTGTTTTCACTGTAGGCGTGTCCGACATGGGACAGATGAAGGCGGCTCATAACTGGGCTCCGGTGGCAGGGGCTGCAAGCAAGCCTTTTTGTCCTTGGTTCTCAAAAGCAAACAAGCGTTCGCCGGGGATGCCGATTGCGACGTTCGAGGCCAGGTCGTGAATGTGAACGCCCCGGACTTGCAAGGTCATCTGGCCAACCGGTGAATCGACATAAAGGAAGGTTTCCGAACCTGAGACCTCTGAGAAAGTCACTTGAGCGGTGACCGACATGTCTCCAAGCCGCAGTTCATTGGCGCGAATACCAAACAAATAGTCACCTGCGGCCAAACCGCTCAGGTGTGACGGTAGGTCAATATGAACACCACCGGTCAGTTTAATGGCGCCCTCTTCCTTGCTGCCGGGGATGAAGTTCATGGGTGGGTCGTTCACGATCGACGCGACCTGCATCGAGGCTGGACGGTCGAACACTTCAGAGGGGGTCCCCACCTGCAGGATACGCCCCTCGTGCATGACAACCACGGTGTCGCCGAGCAGCATGGCCTCAACTGGCTCGGTGGTGTTGTAGATCACGATCGTTTGGTCCTGCTGCTCCAGCAGGCTGCGAAATTCGCTGCGCATTTGCTCTCGCAATTTGTAATCGAGGTTGACCAAAGGCTCATCGAGCAGCAGGATGCCGGCCTCGCGCGCCAGCGCCCGGGCCAGGGCCACGCGTTGCTGCTGTCCGCCCGAGAGTTGGGATGGTCGACGCTTGTCAAAGCCGCTCAACCCGACCTTGTCGAGCACTCCGCGCACCCGACGGTCAATGATGACTTCGTCAAGTTTCTTGCGTCGCAGCGGAAACGCGACGTTCTCGTACACGTTCAAGTGAGGGTAGTTGATGAATTGCTGGTACACCATCGCGATGTTGCGATGCCAGGCCGGCAAAGCGGAATAATTTTGGGCGTCCAGCGTCAACGTGCCACGGTTCAGCGTTTGCAAGCCGCAGATGCTTCGCATCAGCGTGGTCTTGCCGGCCAATGTTCGACCGATCACCGTCGTCAGCTTGCCACGTTCGAAGTTGGCGTTGATGTTGTTCAAGTGAGAAACACCGTCAATCGTCAGGGTGAGGTCATGAAGTTGCAGGCTCATGGTGGCTCCCTAACGAATGGCGCCAGCGAGCGTGCCGTGCGACAAAAAGCGTTCAACCACAAACGCGACCAGCAGCAGCGGTGCCACCGAGATCAACGCCGAAGCCGACAAACTCCACCATGGCGTGACCGACGAGTTCAACGCGACAATGGCCACCGGAAGTAACTGCGTGTCGGTAAAAGTCAGCGTGAAAGCAAAAAAGAAGTCGTTCCAGCCAAAGATCAGACAAAACATTCCTGCCACGATCATGCCTGGCAACGAGTTGGGGAGGATGACGCGCAGGAAAGCCTGAAACGGCGTACATCCGTCCAGCATGGCCATTTCGTCGATCTGACGCGGTATGTTGTTGAAGAAGTCAACCATGATCCAGACGGCAATGGGTAACAACAAGGCCACGTAGACCAGAATCAGGCCGATTTTGCTGTCCAGCAGTTCCAGCCACTTGAGCATCAGAAAGAACGGGATCGCCAGAACAATCGGCGGCATGATGCGCTGCGAGATGAAGAAGAAAATCAGATCTGCGTTTTTTACAAATCCGGCCCGGTAGGTGAACCGGGACAGGCCGTAAGCCGCAAGCGTACCCAAAATAATACTGATAAGACTTGCGCTGGCCGTCACGATCAGGCTGTCCATGTAGGGTTTGACGATGTCAATGCCGCCGCCACCACTGAAGAGGCTTTTCCACCCGCTCAGTGACGGTTCATATTGAAGCCATGGCAGATAAGTGGGACCGCCTGTCACCCCGTTGGCGGTTTTGAAACTGGTCGTCAGGGCCCACAAAAAGGGTGTGACAACAAAGATGCTCCAGAGCGTGATCGCCAGGTATTTCAGAAACAGGTAGGGGCGCGACATCAGCTACTCCTCCCTACGAGAACGCGGTGAAGCAGCTTGCCGACGATGGTAAGAAGTAGGATCATGATGACCAGGTAAGTGATGGAGAGGGACGCGGCGTAACCGATATCGAAGTCGCGTAGCCCCTTGATATAGATGTAGTAGCCTGAAGTTTCAGTGGCGGTGCCTGGGCCGCCCGATGTCAACACGTAAACCGTTTCCATCAGCTTGGAGGCCTCGATCAAGCGGATCATGATGGCGCCGATGGAAACCGTCGCCATCAAGGGAAAGGTCACGTTCAAGAAGGTTCTGATCGGTCCGGCACCGTCGATGGCGGCAGCCAGAAAGGGTTCTCTGGGAAGGCTGATCAGGCCGGCGAGCAGGAGCAGGAACATGAAGGGCGTCCACTGCCAGATTTCAACAATCATCACACTGACCATGGCCCAGCCACCGGACGTGAGCCAGGGGTAGGGACCCAAGCCAACAAGTTGCAACAGATCATTGGCCGGCCCCAGCGACTCGTGAAAAATGGTTCTCCAGATGACCGACATGATGACGGGTGTTGTCATCATCGGGATCAGAAAAAGTAAACGAAAGAAACGACGCGCCTTGACATCATGCCAAACTAAAAGTGCCAGGGCAAAGCCCAGCACATACTGAATGAGCACGGTGCCAATGGCCATCGCGCTCAGGCGAGCCAGCGACTGCCAGAAACGCACATCGCTCCAGAGCAGGGCATAGTTGTGTCCACCTATCCAATTCAACCCTGGCGTGATGGCATCCCAGCCCGATGCGCTGACCCGAATGGTGAACAGCAAGGGAAACAAAATAATGGCCAGCAGCGTCAGCAGACCCGGTAGCAGGAAGGCAAGTTTGTACGGTCTCAGTCCGGTTTCACCCATGAAAATACCTTTGTTCGCACTGGCCCCGTTCTTGTGAACGGGCAGCACATGTGAAAGTAACAATGAACGTCACAAAGCATGGTCAAACCTGGGCAGGTTTGGCCATGTCTGTCAAGCAACTGCGGGAACTTAGCGGCCCTTGTCTTCGAGTGTCACCACATTTTTATAGGCGCTGCGAACTTTGTCCGCGCCAATCTTGTTGACGATATCGGTCCATTGCTGAGCCACATCGTCGAGTGCGGCTTGTGGGGATTTCTGTCCTGCCATAGCTTCGGCGACACCGTTGGCCAGTGTCGACATGAACTGGTTGACACCGGGGACGCGGAGGTCAAAAACCCGGTTATTGCTGGCATCCATGCCGCCCAGAGTCTTCACGTAAGATTCTGCAATGCTCTTTTCCCAACCCAGCTTGGATTGCCAAAATCCCGCGTCAAAATGTGCTTTGCGGTACGGGTTGATACCAAACCGTCCGATCTGGAGGTCCAGGTTGGCATTGGCTTCGTTCGAGAAAAAGCACAGGTAATCAAACGCCATGTCCTGATTTTTGGAAGCCTTGGCGACCGCCGATGTCCAACCCCAGGTGATGTAGGGTGGCGCATTCGGGGTGTCAAAGTGATCCCACTTGCCGGTCACACGGTTCCAGACTTCGTTGGAGCCGGGCAGGGGGGCTGCCGCAACCTTGTTGCGAATCGGACTGCCTTGCTCCATGGCCTGAATGAAGGCATCGTCCCAGCTGTAGCTCATCAGTGTCTGCCCACCACCAAAGGAGAAGATTTCGTCGCCCAGACCGAAATTGGTGCCGCCAGGAGGGAACGCTGATTTGGCTTTGATGAACATTTCAAGACCGCGCACCCACCCCGGGTTGTTGACTTGCGGCTTCATGGTCTTCAGATCGAAGAAGAAACCCCCCTTGACCTTGGGATTTTTGGCGTAAGCCGAAACCCGGCTGATAAAGGCAGAGAACATCAGATCGTCACGCTTGGTCACTTCGGCGCTACCGAAGTGCGGCTTGCCGTCGCCGGCCCAGTCCCAACCCGAGAAAAACGCCGCAACGTCGTTGTACTCTTCCCACGTAGCGGGTACCTTCAGCCCTTTGCCGGTCTTTTCTTTGTAACGAGCCTGCATCTGCGGGTTGCTGAAGATATCCGAGCGGTATTTCATGTAGTGGCGGTCGCCATCCACCGGGTACTGCACCATCTGGTTGCCCCAGGTCGCCACATCGCGGTAGTTGGCTGTGACATCCTTCATGCCAGCAGCTGCTTCGTACGCGGCCGGCACCGGTGCCAGAAAGCTCTGCACATCACCGATCCACAGTGATGGGTAGAACAACACGTCGTAGGCGGCTTGCCCGGTTTGGAACGGAATCATGATCCGCTGGTAAAGGTCTCCAAAGGGAATATGAACCACATCGACTTTGGCCCCCGTCAGATCCTGAAACTGTTTGGCATGGACATCCGTTGGTTCACCCAGCACCGGCACGGCATGGCTGATGATTTTCAGGGTGCGGCCCTTGTAGTTCTTCTTTCCAATGGCTTCGTAGGAGCACATACCCGGCACGTCGGCTGCCGAACCGTACTTGGCGTAGTTACCATATTTGCTATAGCTGATGTCAGCCGCCCCGGCGCTGATGCAGCCGAACTGCAGGAGACCCGCTGCGACTGCGCCCAGCAGAACGGGAACGGCCTTTTTCTTTGTCAGGGTATGGCTTCGAATCGATGAATGTTTCATTTGTCTTCCTCTGTTAGTGCTTGGTTTGCTGCGGTGGTTTATGGAATGAGCACGGCACGTCCGTGTATCTTTCCGTTGTGGAGATCCTTCAGGGCCTGATTGGCGTCAGCGAGGCGGTACTCCACCGTCGCCAAATTAACCAGACCTCGATCAGCCAGAGCCATCAGCTCTACCAACTCGGCCCAGTTGCCAACCAGATTGCCAATAATGTTCTTCTCGGTGATGATCAGATCCACCGCCGGAACCTTGATGTCTTCGCCGTACCCAACGATGTAGTAACTGCCCATCGCGCGGGTCATCGCCAGGCCTTTGCTGGTGGTTCCTTTTTCACCAACGAAATCGAGCACGGCCTCGGCGCCCTGACCATCTGTCAACAACAAAACGGCTTCAACTTCATTGCCGTCAGCCAGGATCAGATGATCTGCGCCACTTTTTCCGGCGAGTTTCAAGGACGCTTCCGACATGTCCACGACGATGATGTCGGCGGCGCACATGGCTTTGAGGCATTGGATGCCGATGTGCCCCAGTCCACCGGCACCGATGACGACGCAGCGGTCACCGGGCAGCAGGTGGCGCGTTGCTTTTTTGACGGCGCGGTAGGCGGTCAACCCGGCATCCGCATAAGGTGCGACGTCTTTTGGTGCCAGTGTTTTTGGCAAGGGGACAATGTTGCGTTCGGAGGTGCCTAGGTACTCGGCATAACCCCCGTTCGAGTCGAGACCAGGGAACTTGCCAACGCCATGCATATCGTGTCCACGACGGCAGGCCAGACAGGTACCGCCAGTAATTTTTGGATGAACGATGACGGGATCGCCGACCTTGAGATTTTCGACGTCTTTTCCGACCGCCTCGATCCAACCGGCGTTTTCATGGCCCATGATGAAGGGCAACAGCGCGTTGCCATTGGGGTCCATATGGGGTTTCCACACGCCCTCAATGATGTGTAGGTCGGTACGACAGACCCCTGCACCACCAATACGCACGATGACGTCGGTTGACTTGGTTATGGTTGGATCTGGAACATCCTCAAGCGAAACCCATCGGTCCGCAGTGAGTTGTTCGTCGTAAGTCTTGAGCACTTGTGCTTTCATTTCGTTGATCTCCTGTATCGGCAACATGCCGCGAATCAATCACCATAATGCACAGTCCGTGCCAAGCTGAACCGCAGCCCTTTTACCGGGGAAAACTGCCATTTGACTGTTATTTCGCGTCCATGTAATGAACAGCCAGGTCTTTTGACTGTTCACTTTCTGCACATTGAAGATTTTTGTAATCCCCCTAGAATGGTTTCATTCCATTCGTGCAAAGTACATGAAGGAGGAGACATGCAACATTTATCAGGAATTGAGCGCGCCCGCCGCGCGCTTGAGAGTGGTCATCGCTTTCCGGCGGCGACCTTGACGACAACCGTGGCCGCGAGTTGGCAACGCTGCCGTGACTATGGACTTGCGCCCTGTTCGCAGCCGCAGGACATGGTCATCCCTTTTGCCGAGGTGCGGCAAAAGCGCGAGCGCAGCGCGGTGCTCAGGCGTCTGGCGCTGGCTGAGATGCAAAACCTGTATTCCCAAATTGCCGGCTCCAATTTTCTGATTGCCTTTGCCGACCCCGACGGCGTGATCCTCGATACCGTCAGCGATCAGAACTTTGCTGTCAGCCGTGCCGGGAAAGCCATCATTCCCGGCAGCGTCTGGCGTGAACCCGAGTGTGGAACCAATGCACTGGGGTTGGCCATTCTTGAAAAGTCACCGGTCGCCATCTATGGCCGCGAGCATTACTTCAGCGGTCATGGGCAACTCAGTTGTATGGCAGCGCCGATTCTCAATGCCCAGGGTGAAGTTGTCGGCTTGCTGGACGCCTCCTGTTCGAGTGAAGTGCGCCAGCAGCACACCCACGCACTGGTGAAAATGGCGGCCGCTACGGTAGAGAATGGGTTGATCTACCAGGAGAGTGGCGGCCACTTTATCTTTGCCTTCCATCCCCGTGCTGAATATCTGGATACCTTGTCATCGGGGTTGATCGCCGTATCGCCGGACGGGGAGGTTGCTTCTGTCAATCGACCGGGACAAGCACTGCTGGTGGGACTGCCCGCCTTGCGGGGTAGTCGTTTTGAGGAGCTATTTGACGGCAAGTTTGGCTCCGCCATCGAGAATTTGATGCGTGGTGGCGTGATCAGGATTCGCGACCGCGCCGGTAGCAGCGTTTTTATGGTGTGTCGCCAGATTGGCATGCATGATCAAGCTTCGGGCCGGTTGCCTATGGCAGCGTCTGTTCCAGCCAAGGTTTCCATTGTGCGCGAACAAAAGGACATCGGCTTTGTCTGCCAGGATGCCAGCCTGAGCCACGCCATGGCCGGTCTGGAGAACGCGACGCGCTTGCGCATGCCGATTCATTTGCACGGCGAGACCGGCACTGGCAAGGAGTTGATGGCTCGCCATGTTCATGAACTGAGTACTCGCAAAGGCGAGTTTGTTGCCGTAAATTGTGGTGCCATACCAGAGGCCTTGTTTATTTCCGAAATTTTCGGACACGAACGCGGAGCTTTTACCGACGCCCGTCATGACGGAGCACAAGGGTTGGCCCGCCTGGCCGACGGCGGTTCACTGTTCCTCGATGAAGTTGCGGACATTCCGTTGTCCTCTCAAACGGTGTTGCTGCGCTTTCTCGACAGCATGGAGATACGCCC
>JAQTSL010000084.1 GCA_028711355.1 Rhodoferax sp. | reverse complement strand
ATACCCTTGGCCCTTATTTGCGCATCACTTTTTCAGACGGCGTCAGTGCTTCAATGTAGGCCGGTCGAGAAAAAATACGTTCGGCGTATTTCAGCAACGGCGCTGCATTCTTGCTGAGCTCAATACCGTAATAGTCCAGACGCCAGAGCAGCGGCGCGATGGCCACATCCAGCATTGAAAAACCATCGCCCAACATAAACTTGTTCTTCAAGAACACCGGCGCGAGTTGCGTCAGGCGGTCGCGGATATGGGCGCGCGCCTTGTCCAGTGCCTTATCGGTGGCCTTGGCATTGCGCGCCTCCAGCGTCGAAACGTGGGTAAACAACTCTTTTTCAAAGTTCAGCAGAAACAAACGCACGCGCGCCCGGTCCACCGGGTCACCCGGCATCAATTGCGGGTGCGGAAAGCGTTCGTCGATGTACTCGTTGATGATGTTCGATTCATACAAGATCAAATCCCGCTCAACCAAAATCGGCACCTGGCCGTAGGGGTTCATCACACTGATGTCTTCGGGCTTGTTGTACAGATCGACGTCACGGATTTCAAAATCCATGCCCTTCTCGAACAATACAAAACGGCAGCGATGAGAAAAAGGGCAGGTTGTCCCTGAATAAAGCACCATCATGGCGTGATCTCCTAAAAAAACAAAAGAGCGGAGCGCTACGAGCAACCCCACTCTTGAACATCAGACCGCCCAGCAGCGCAGCCTGACACAGACTAACCTAACCTTACCTTACGTCTTTCCAGTAGGCTTTGTTCAGCTTCCAGGTCAGCCCAATCAGGACCGCCAGAAAAGCCAGCACCCAAAGCCCAACCGTTTTACGCGCCGTTTGTACGGGCTCGGCCATCCATTGCAGGTAGTTAACCAAGTCAGCCACTGCATTGTCATACTGCGCTGGCGTCAGGGTGCCCGGCGAGACCTGCTCAAAACCCTTGAACTCCTGCACTTTTTGCCCGTGCAGCACAACCTCTTCAAAAACGGCACGGCGATCGCCCTGCAGTTCCCACAGTGCATGTGGCATGGCGACGTTCGGAAAAACAAGGTTGTTCCAGCCGGTCGCCTTGGTTTCGTCGCGATAGAAGGTGCGCATGTAGGTGTACAGGTAGTCGGAACCGGTGCCGTTGGCACCGGCACGCGAGCGCGCAATTACGGTCAAATCAGGCGGCGTGTTGCCAAACCAGGCCTTGGCCTGCCTTGGATCAATTGACGCCTTCATCGTGTCGCCAATCTTGGCGTCGGTCAGCAGCAAATTGCTTTTGATCTGCTCTTGCGTCAATCCGAGGTCGGTCAGACGGGTGTAGCGCATGAAGGCGGCCGAATGGCAGTTCAAGCAGTAGTTGACAAACAGCTTGGCACCGTTTTGCAGTGCCCCCAGGTCGTTGATGCGGTTGGGCGCTTTGTCCCACGCCGGGCCACCCGTAGCGGCCTGCGCTGCACTACCCAAGGCGCACAGCAGTAACACACCCGACAGAATTTTTTTGGTCAAACCCATGGTTGTCATGAAGAGTCTCCGAATCAGTGGGCTGTGTAGGTCACACGACCCGGCACGGGCTTAAAGGTTCCGATCTGGCTCCACCACGGCATCAACAGGAAAAAGCCGAAGTAAAACAGCGTGCCGACCTGAGCGATACGGCTAAACAGCGGTGTTGGCGGCAGGGTCCCGAGGTAGCCCAAGATAAAAAAGTCAACCACAAACACGGCGTAAAAATATTTGTGCCAGGTCGGGCGATAGCGGATCGACTTGACCGGGCTATGGTCCAGCCAAGGCAAGAAAAACAAGATCACCACACCGCCGCCCATGGCCACCACACCCCAGAACTTGGCGTCTATCGACAGCATCATCGCCACCACCACCACAGCAGCGCCACCAATGATGGCCTTGAAGAGTGCGGGCATGCGGCCCTTGAGCAACGCCAGACCAGCGCCCAGTACAACGCACGCCATCAGCACGTACATCAGTTCGGTCGTGACGGCACGCAGCAGCGAGTAAAAGGGCGTGAAGTACCAGACCGGCGCAATGTGCAGCGGTGTCTGGAACGGGTCGGCCGGGATGAAATTGTTGTATTCCAGGAAGTAGCCGCCCATCTCGGGCGCAAAAAACACGATCGCGCAGAACACAAACAGGAACACGCTCACACCAAAGATATCGTGCACCGAGTAATAGGGGTGAAACGGAATGCCGTCCAGCGGGATGCCGTGGGCGTCTTTGGTCGCCTTGATCTCAACCCCGTCCGGGTTGTTGGAACCCACTTCGTGCAGCGCGATGATGTGCGCTACCACCAGCCCCAACAGCACCAGCGGCACCGCAATCACGTGGAAGCTGAAAAAGCGGTTGAGAGTGGCATCGCCCACCACAAAGTCACCACGGATCAGCAGCGCCAGGTCCGGGCCAACAAAGGGAATGGCCGAGAACAGGTTGACGATCACCTGCGCACCCCAGTAGCTCATCTGACCCCAGGGCAACAGGTAACCCATAAAGGCCTCGGCCATCAGCGCCAGAAAGATGCCACAACCAAACAGCCAAACCAGCTCGCGCGGTTTGCGGTAGCTGCCGTACATCAGGCCCCGGAACATATGCAAATAAACCACAGCAAAGAACGCCGAAGCGCCGGTAGAGTGCATGTAGCGGATCATCCAGCCCCAGGGCACATCGCGCATGATGTATTCGACCGAACCAAATGCCAGCGCGGCGTCGGGCTTGTAATGCATCACCAGAAAGATGCCGGTGACGAGCTGGATCACCAGCACCAACAACGACAGCACGCCAAACACATACCAGACGTTGAAGTTTTTGGGCGCGTAATACTCGCTCATGTGCGCCTTGAACAGCACCGACAACGGGAACCGGTTGTCGATCCAGTTCAGCGTCTTGGCAGCGGCCGAGGCGTTGGGAGAAATTTCGTGGAATTCAGCCATGTTGTGCGTCCTTAGGCTTGCTTGTCTTCACCAATGAGTAACTTGGTGTCGGAGAGGTACACGTGCGGCGGCACCTCCAGATTGTCAGGGGCCGGCTTGTTCTTGAAAACGCGGCCCGCCAAGTCAAAGGTAGAACCATGGCACGGGCACAAAAAACCACCTTCCCAGTCGTCTGGCAGAGAGGGCTGGGCGCCTTTTTGGAATTTGTCAGACGGCGAGCAACCCAGATGGGTGCAAATACCGACTGTGATCAGGTATTCTGGCTTGATCGAGCGGGTGGCGTTGCGCGCATAAGCGGGCGCCTGCTCTTCGGGCTTGCGGGTGGAATCAGGGTCAGCCAGTTGCGAATCCAATTTGGGCAAGGCCGCCAATTGCTCAGGGGTGCGCCGGACAATCCAGACCGGTTTGCCACGCCATTCCACCACCATTTTTTCACCGGGCTTCAGCGCGGAAATATCGGCCTCGACCGCCGCACCGGCAGCTTTGGCCCGTTCAGATGGTTGGAACGAACTGACAAACGGCACAATCGCGGCCACGCCGCCGACCGCACCCGCACAACTGGACGCAATCAGCCAAGTCCGCTTGCTGGCGTCAAACGAAGCGCCATCGACAAGAGCTTCACTCATGAGAATCCTCAAAGATAAAAAACCAGGATAAGTAACAGCCGTTGATTCTAGCCGAGCGACCTTTGCCTAAAGCTGACCAAAATGAGGTCAGCAGCCACCCAAGGAAGCTGCGAGTTTAGAACGTTGGCACCTGCGCACTAAGCTGGCGCGCCATCACAATGGCCTGCACCAGACTGGCGGCGTCGGCGCGCCCGGTACCGGCTATGTCGAACGCGGTGCCATGGTCGGGGCTGGTGCGTACCAGCGGCAACCCCAGCGTGACGTTCACCCCTGTCTCCACCCCCAGATATTTCACCGGAATCAGCCCCTGGTCGTGGTACATCGCCAACACCACGTCAAATTCGCCGGGCCGACCCTGGACAGCGCGGGCGCGCATGAACACCGTATCAGGCGGTTGCGGATCGCTCAACGTCAGGCCTTGCGCACGGGCCGCCTGCACCGCCGGCAAAATAATGTCCAGTTCCTCGCGGCCAAACAACCCACCCTCTCCGGCATGCGGGTTCAGCCCAGCTACACCAATGCGTGGCGCACGCCCCAGAATGGTCAACAAACTGCGGTGTGTGATCAGCAACGTCTGTAGCACCTGGTCAAAAGTCACCGCCTGCAATGCCTCGCGCAACGACACATGGATGCTGACCAGCACCACCCGCAACTCATCGTTGGCCAGCATCATGCGTACCGGGCACTGCTGCAGCGTCTGGCCAGCATGGGTCGCCGCCAAGGATTGCAACAACTCGGTATGCCCTGGGAAGGCGTCATACGGCGCACCCGCCAGCGACAACGCCGCCTTGTTCAACGGTGCCGTCACCAGCGCCGCTACCTCACCACGCAACGCGGCGTTGGCCGCCCAGATCACACAGTCGCCGGCCAGCTGACCAGCCCGCGCATCAACCTGACCAAAAGGCACCGGCAAGGCACCCTCTGTCAGCGCGCTGGAGACTACCTGTAGCAGCGGGATGCAGCGCGGCGGCGCCCCCCAAGCCTCTTGCGCACAGGACAACACAGCCACCGGCAGCGCCAGCGCGTCGCCTGCTACCACCTTGGCGGCACGGCGCAGCGTGGCCAGGTCGCCCACTACAAAGCATCCGCGGGTCTGCTGCGGCGCGTCCCGAAACGCTTTGACAATGATTTCGGGGCCAATGCCGGCGGCGTCGCCCTGGGTGATGGCAATCGGCAACGGCTGGTTTGGGTAGGTCATGGCGCGTTCAGGCCGGATTGTCGATATCGATGAATTCATGCTGTAGTCCAAATTGATGCGCCAGTTGCGCGGCCACCGCTGGGGCGCCGTAACGCTCGGTCGCGTGGTGACCGGCGGCGAGATAGGCCACGCCACATTCACGCGCCAAGTGCGCCTGCGGCTCAGACAGCTCACCGGTGACAAACGCATCGGCACCAGCGGCGATGGCCGCCTCAAAATAACTCTGCGCACCGCCACTGCACCACGCAATATTTTTGATAGCTGCTTGCGCTTTACTGATATGGGCTACAGGCCGATTTAGCACCAAACCAAGGTGATCAGCCAGGGCCTGGGCGCTGCCGTACGCCTGGCCGTCAGAGCGCTCGCCCAGCCAACCCAGGTCTTGCTCGCCAAAACGCGAGCGCCCGATCCAGCCCAGGCGCAGCCCCAACTGCGCGTTGTTGCCCAGCGTGGGGTGCGCGTCCAACGGCAGGTGGTAGGCCAGCAGATTGACGTCATGCGCCAGCAGCAACGCCAGGCGTTGTTTGATCCAGCCGGTGACGCAGCCCGACTGACCACGCCAAAACAAGCCGTGGTGTACCAGCAGCGTGTCAGCACCCGCCACAACGGCCGCTTCAATCAGCGCGCGACTGGCGGTCACACCCGACACGATCTTTTTAACCTGCGCGCGCCCTTCCACCTGCAAGCCGTTGGGCCCATAGTCGCGAAAACGCTCGGGTTGTAGCAAGGCGTTGGCAGCGGCCACCAGTTCGGATCGATCGATCATGTCAACTTTTTCCTTCTCATTGCTCGATGATAAGCGGCGTGGACACATCAGCGTCACAGTCACAGCCCACACCCGCAGCCAGCCACCGCGGCGCAGCACGGCGCAGGAGCCAAGCCAAGCTTGGCACGGCCGGCGACGTCCAACTCGGCAAGCGCTGTCCCAACACCTGCGTGGGCTGCGTGATGGCACCGCACCGGTAGTGCGCCTGGGCCGGCTGCCAGCGCAACGCAGCGCAGGCACCCTGTCGCCGCCCACTCAGCACCACCCCCAGCGGACAGGGGTTGAGCAGGCAGCACACGCCACATCCGTTGCAGGGTGCACCCAGCACTGGCTTGGGCGGCGCCTGAGAATAAATGGTAATAGTCTGGACCACGGCATTGAAAAGGAGCGACAAACCTACAATTTATCGCAAAGTGCAGCGGGTCAACCGGGCCGTTGGTCCCCTACCCTGCAAATCAAGCTTTTTGAACCGGGCTCGGCCCTCATCATTCCATGAAACGTTTTTGGTTACTTTTCTCCCAATCCGTCACCGTGTTGCTGGCGGCTTACTTCGTGGTGGGCACACTCAAGCCAGGATGGTTGCCGCTGCGCGCTGGTCCGAGCAGCGCTTCGGTGGCGGTAATCGAAGCGCCTGCCAGCAGCGCTGGTGCAGCGCCTGCCGGCAGTTTCCGACTGGCTGCGCAGCGCGCTTCGGCGGCCGTGGTCAGCATCAACATCAGCAAGAACGCGCCCCGCAGCCGCCAACAAATGGACCCCTGGTTCAAGTTCTTTTTTGGTGAACAGCCCAGTGAGCCACAGGTCGGGCTGGGCAGCGGTGTGATTGTCAGTGCCGACGGCTACATTCTGACCAACAACCACGTGGTGGAAGGCGCCGATGAGATCGAGGTGGTGCTCAACGACAGTCGCCGCAGCGTTGCCCAGGTGATTGGCACCGACCCGGACGCTGATCTGGCGGTGCTGAAGATATCGCTGGACCGCTTGCCGGTGATCGTGCTGGGCAATTCCAGTGCCTTGCAAGTAGGCGACCAGGTGCTGGCCATCGGCAACCCGTTTGGCGTGGGGCAGACCGTGACCAGCGGCATCGTCAGTGCACTCGGGCGCAACCAGTTGGGCATCAACACGTTTGAAAATTTCATTCAGACCGACGCCGCCATCAACCCCGGCAATTCGGGTGGTGCTCTGGTTGACACCAGCGGCAACCTGATGGGCATCAACACCGCCATTTATTCACGCTCGGGTGGCAGCATGGGCATCGGCTTTGCTATCCCGGTTTCAACCGCCAAAATGGTGCTGGAAGGGCTGGTCAAAGACGGTCAGGTGACGCGCGGCTGGATCGGAGTCGAGCCCAACGAGCTAACGGCCGAACTGGCGCAGACTTTTGGCGTCACGGCACAACAGGGCGTGATCATCACGGGCGTGCTACAAAACGCCCCGGCCGCAAAAGGCGGTATGCAACCGGGCGACGTTGTCACCAAAGTGGCCGGTCAGGATGTGCGTAATGTGTCGGAGCTGCTGACTGCCGTGGCGTCACTCAAGCCCGGCGTAGCGGCCCCGTTTGAAGTGCAACGCGCTGCTGGCAGCTCAACGCTTCGTATTGCCCCGGGCGTGCGTCCCAAACCACGGCAAATGGCCGAGTAATTCCATTTCCATATCAATCCGACACGTTGTTGCTTCGCCTTGCCGTGCGTCAGCACTGTCTGCGGCTTCGCGCCTAGTGTGGTATCGATCTGGAAACGGAATAAGGCCAATAAGCCTCATCAAGGCGCGCTGGACGCCGCGCCGTCTTCTTGGGGCGCCTTGGTGTGCTTGAGGAATAGCTGCGCCGCCCAGATGCCAACCTCGTAGAGCAAACACATCGGGATCGCCAGCGCCAACTGCGACACCACATCCGGCGGCGTCACGATGGCGGCAATGATGAACGCCAGCACGACAAAATAACCGCGAAACTCCTTCAGTTTTTCAATGCTGAAAATGCCCATGCGCGCCAGCACCACCACCACCACCGGCACTTCGAACGCCATGCCAAAGGCCAGGAACATATTCAGCACAAAACCCAGATAGGCCTCGATGTCGGGCGAGGCAGTGATGCTGGCCGGCGCAAAGCTCTGAATGAACGCAAAGACCCGGCCAAACACAAAGAAATAGCAGAACGCCACGCCGACAAAAAATAAAATGGTGCTGGAGATCACCAACGGCATCACCAACTTTTTCTCGTGCGAATACAGCCCAGGTGCCACAAAGGCCCACAACTGGTACAGCACCACCGGCAGTGCCAGCATCAACGCGGCCATCAACAGCACCTTCAACGGCACCATGAACGGCGAAATGACCGAGGTGGCGATCATCGTGGCTCCTTTGGGCAGATGCGCTACCAGTGGTGCCGCCATCAGGTCATACAACGCGCCAGGACCAGGATAAAGCCCCAGTAGCACCGCCATCACCACCACCGCCATGGCAGCCTTGACCAGGCGGTCGCGCAGCTCCACCAAATGCTGCACAAACGGCTGCTCGGTGCCGGCCAGTTCGTCGTCTTTTTTCTGAGAATCAGGCATCAATTGAATTTGGTTGGTCTGAACCGCGCCACGCGCGCCGCGCCTGACAAGGCCTTGCTGCGCACACCTAGCCGCGCTTTGTACCAGTTGGGCAGCGCGCCCTGCTTGACGCGCCAATTTTTGTTGGGACGATGGTATTCGGGCACCGGCTCGGGCAAGCTGATTTGCTCAACCGCGCTGGCGTCGCCGCCATGACCCTCAGCGCTCGCCTCGCTGGTTGCTTCGGCCCAGGATTTTTCAAAGTCAGAGGCCGAGCTTTGCACCGACTGGCTGACATCTTTGGCGGCACTTTCCACCGTTTCTTTCATTTTTTTGAGCTCGTCGAGCTCCATCGACCGGTTGACCTCGGCCTTGACGTCATTGACATAGCGCTGCGCCTTGCCGATCAGGGTGCCCACGGTGCGCGCCACGCGCGGCAATTTTTCGGGGCCGATCACAATCAGCGCCACCGCGCCAATCATCGCCAGCTTGGAAATGCCCAGGTCAATCATCAGCCAGCCTGGCGATCAGGACTTTTGCTTGGCTTCAACGTCGATGGTGGTTTTTTCGGCAGTTGGGGCCGCATTGCTCACCTGCGTCGGGACCGGCTTTTCCTCAGACGTTCCGCCGTCTTTCATGCCTTCTTTGAAACCCTTGACGGCGCCCCCCAGGTCAGCGCCAATGTTCTTGAGCTTTTTGGTGCCAAACACCATGATGACGATCAGCAAGACGATCAGCCAGTGCCAAATAGAAAGTGAACCCATCGCGCTTCTCCTAACGAAATTTGAAATCCTGAAACTTGCGGGACAGATCTTTAGCTCTGTCCCCAACACTTTTCAACTTGCGGGACAGATCTTTAGCTCTGTCCCCAACACTTTTCAACTTGCGGGACAGATCTTTAGCTCTGTCCCCAACACTTTTTACCAAGATCAGGGGCGGATTATCCGCGCAACCAGGGCCGCGGCCCGCCCATCACGTGCACGTGCAAGTGATGAATGTCTTGTGCACCGTCAGCCCCGGTATTGACCACCAGCCGAAAACCGCCTTCTGGGTACGAGCGGCAACCGGCTTGCAACGCAAGTTGAGGAATCAACACCATCATCCGTCCCATCATGGCTGCGTGCTCTGGCGCGAGCAGCGCCATCGACGCAAGATGCAACTTGGGGATGACCATGAAATGCACCGGGGCGGACGGGTGAATGTCGTGAAAAGCATAGAACTCGTCGTCCTGATAGACCAGTCTGGACGGTATTTGGCCCGCCACAATTTTGCAAAACAGGCAATTCGGGTCGGTCTGGGTGCGGTGCGCGGTCATGCTGGCAGCTCCATTGGTAAACCCTTGTTTAAACGCACCATGCCACTGACGATGCGGTAAAAAAACCAGATTGAAATGCCCAGCCAGGCAAACCAGCCGGGCAGCAAAAACAGCAGCCATAGCGGCGCCGTGACAGCATACAAAATAGCCGCTGTAATCACCGTGCGAATACGCCACCTGAAATGTGACGCGTGCCAGGTTCCGACGGCATCGCCGCGTTTGACCAGGTCAATCACCAGCGCCACGATCAACAGCACCGGGCCAAATTGGCCACCCGGAATCAGCGCGCCCACTGCAACAATCAGATGCAGCACGTAGCTGACGGTGCCCCAGGCGTTCAAACCGTTGAGGGTTTGAACGTCAAGTTCGCCAACCTCGCGTGAATCTTGCTGCGGAGTTGTGAAATCTTGGGTCATGACGCATCTCCTGCCGATTGTGTCTCGCGCGCCAGCGCCTTGCGCAGCGCTTTTTCTTCCAGCCCACTGGTACCCGCACGGCGCTGCAATTCGGTGATCACATCGGCCGGACGCAAGCCGTAATGCGCCAGCGCAATCATGCTGTGAAACCACAGGTCGGCCACCTCATAGACCACTTTGGCCTTGTCGCCGCCGTGGTCGGCATCCTTGGCGGCCATCACCACCTCGGTGGCTTCTTCGCCAATCTTTTTCAAGAACGCATCGGGCCCTTTGTGGAGCAAACGCGCCACGTAGCTGGCCTCAGGGTCGCCACCGCACGCGGGCAGGCGACTTTCAATCACGGCCGCCAAAGCAGCCAGCGCATCCGACGATTTTGTTTCAGCGTTCATCAACTTTTGTAAATGGTTTGCGGGTCTTTCAGGACCGGGTCAACAGTCTTCCAGTCACCATTGTCATACACCCGGAAGAAACAACTGTGGCGCCCGGTGTGACAAGCCAGACCCGGCGTGTGGCCTAGTTGCGTGACCTTCAGCAAAATCACATCCGCATCGCAATCCACGCGGATTTCGTGCACGGTTTGCACATGGCCGGATTCCTCTCCCTTGAACCACAGTTTGTTGCGCGAGCGGCTGAAATACACGGCACGCCCCAGCTCGGCGGTTTTTTGCAGCGCCTCGCGGTTCATCCAGGCCATCATCAGCACGTCACCGCTGCCCTGTTCTTGCGCGATGGCCGGCACCAGGCCCTGCGCGTCCCATTTGATCGTGTCGAGAATACTCATGGAGGAATTGTCCTAGATTTCCGCTTGGCGCCAAATGGTCAGGTGGCAATTCAACAAGTTGTATCAAAGCGAAAGGCTAGCGCGTCTGGAAAGTCAATTCACGGCAGGAACAGGCGTTGACCACGCACGGCGCGGCGACTGGGTCAGGCGCATGCGGTTTTGGAGGCAAAGCACGCGCGGGGTGGAGGCCTCAGTACACCAACGTTTGTCGGCGCGCGCATTTGCCTCCAAAGCCCGGTCACCTGACCCAGTCACCACGCCTCAACGCTTTTCGGAACTGCATGAGGTCAGAAGTTCGCTGCAATTAATATTTATATTTGATAGCTGCCAGCGCTTGCTGGATAAGCGCTACAGCCTGTTTTTGTGCAAGGCCTGTCAAACCGGACACGGGTGAGGCAGGGTGATGGGGTCAGGTGACCGGACTTTGGGGTGAAATGCGCGCGCCTGAGGTGCTGGCGTGCCAAGATTTCAGTTTCGCGCGTGCTTTCGCCCCAAAACCGCATGCACCTGGCCCCGTCGCCCTGCCGTGCGTCGAAATCTTCCAGATCATCTCCACGTTGCAGCGACACGCAGTGCGCGAAGCCTACCGGGGTTGCTATGTCCTAACAGGGATGCCGCGCTCGGCCATGCGCGCCTTGGCCTGTGCCACGGTGAACTCGCCGTAATGGAAGATGCTGGCCGCCAGCACCGCATCGGCACCGCCCAACTGGATGCCGTCGGCCAGATGGTCCAGCGTGCCCACACCACCGGAAGCAATCACCGGCACGCTGACGGCATCACTCACCGCTCGCGTCAAGGCCAGATCAAAACCGGCTTTGGTACCGTCGCGGTCCATGCTGGTGAGCAAAATTTCACCGGCACCAAAGTCGGCCATTTGCCGCGCCCAGGTCACGGCGTCCAGCCCGGTATTTTTGCGCCCGCCGTGGCTATACACATCCCAGCCCGCGCCCAGCGGCTGCCCCAGGGCATCCAGGCGATCCAGGTCGGCACCCGAGCGGCGTTTGGCATCAATCGCCACCACAATGCACTGCGCACCGTATTTGCCCGACGCATCCCGAATCACCTGCGGGTTGGCAATGGCAGCAGAGTTGAAACTGGTTTTATCGGCCCCGGCGTTGAGCAGGCGACGCACGTCATCAACCGTGCGCACACCGCCCCCCACGGTGAGCGGAATGAACACCTGGCTGGCCACGGCCTCGATGATGTGCAAAATGAGATCGCGCCCATCACTGGTGGCAGTAATGTCCAAAAAAGTGAGCTCGTCAGCGCCTTGTTCGTTGTAGCGCGCTGCAATTTCTACCGGGTCACCGGCATCGCGCAGTTCAACAAAGTTGACGCCTTTAACGACGCGACCACCGGTTACGTCAAGGCAGGGGATGATGCGTTTGGCGAGCATTCGGGAATTGTAGGGGCGCGCTGACTCAAACACACAACATAGCGCGCCTATAGCCG
>JAQTSL010000387.1 GCA_028711355.1 Rhodoferax sp. | reverse complement strand
CGATTTGACTAGCCCCCCGGTTGCCAAGTCTGCTGGCCCGTGGGCGCGGGCGTGGGGGCGTTTCAGGCGTAACCGGCTGGGCTATTGGAGCCTGTGGGGTTTTTGCCTGCTGGTCGGCCTGAGCCTGGCCGCCGAGTTAATTAGCAACGACCGCCCGCTGCTGGTGCGCTACCAGGGTGATTTGTACTTTCCGATGGTGCGCGACTATTCTGAGAAGACTTTTGGTGGCGACTTTGACACCGCCACAGACTATCTGGACCCGTTCATCCGAGAGCGACTCAGGCAAGAAGGCAATTGGGTGGTTTTTGCGCTCAACCCTTACGGCCCCAAAACGCTCAATTACTTTGCCAAGGCGCCCAACCCATCCGGGCCAACGGCTGACAACTGGCTGGGCACCGACGACCGCGGGCGCGATTTGCTGGCGCAACTGATCTATGGCTTTCGGGTGAGTGTGCTGTTTGCGCTGGCGCTGACCTTCATTGGCACGCTGCTGGGCATCGTCACTGGTGCCATTCAAGGATTTTTTGGCGGCAAGACCGATCTGGCGTTTCAGCGCTTCATTGAAATCTGGGGCTCGATGCCCGAGCTGTACCTGCTGATCATCTTCAGTGCGGTGTTTGCGCCCAGCCTGGCGCTGCTACTAGTGTTGCTGAGCCTGTTTGGCTGGATGGGGCTGTCAGACTACGTGCGTGCCGAATTTTTGCGCAACCGCCAGTTGGACTACGTGCGCGCCGCAAGGTCGCTGGGGGTGAGCAACTGGCACATCATTACCCGGCACCTCCTGCCCAACAGCCTGACACCGGTCGTGACGTTTTTGCCATTTCGCATGAGCGGGGCGATTTTGGCGCTGACCTCGCTCGACTTTTTGGGGTTGGGCGTGCCGCCGGGCACGCCGTCATTGGGCGAATTGCTGGCGCAAGGCAAAAACAACATTGATGCGTGGTGGATTTCGGTGTTTACTTTTGCGGTGCTGGTGCTGACACTGCTTTTGCTGACCTTTATGGGCGATGCGTTGCGCGACGCGCTGGACCCGCGAAAGAAAGACTGAATCTTGAATAAAGCCCCGACGCCTGTCACCCAAGGCACAGCGCTGCTGGAGGTCCGCGATTTATCAGTTGCGTTTGCTGGCAACGGGGTGGTGCATGGCATCAGTTTTAGCATCGCCCCCGGAGAAAAAGTGGCGCTGGTGGGTGAATCCGGCTCGGGCAAAACGGTCTCGGCGCTGAGTATGTTGCGCTTGGTGGCTGATGCGCAAATCGGCGGTCAGGCCATGTTTAATGGGCGCGACCTGCTGTCATTGCCAGAGCGCGCGTTGCAGGCGATTCGCGGCCAAGACATTGCCATGATTTTTCAGGAGCCGATGACCGCACTCAACCCCTTGCTGTCAGTGGGCAACCAGATTGCTGAAGTCATTACGTTAAAACAGGGTCTAGCGCAGGTGCAGTCCGCGCAAGCAGCTATTGACTTGCTAGCAGAAACCGGTATTGAAGAGCCGGCCCGCCGTTACCACGCGTTTCCTCACCAACTCAGTGGTGGCCAGCGCCAACGCGCCATGATCGCCATGGCGCTGGCGTGCCAACCCCAACTGCTGCTGGCCGACGAGCCCACCACGGCGCTGGACGTGAGCCTGCGCTTGCAGATACTGGATTTATTGCAGCATTTGCAGCGCGAACGTGGCATGGCGGTACTGTTGATCACGCACGACCTGAATCTGGTGCGCCGCTTTGCCGACCGGGTGGTGGTGCTGGAGCATGGTCACTTGGTAGAGCAGGGCACGACTGCCGACCTGTTTGCACGGCCGCAGCACGCTTACACGCAGCGCTTGCTGGCCAGCCAGCCTGAGCGCGACGCATTGGCCGACGCGGCGGTGGCACCGGCCACCGCGCCCGTCCTATCGGCGCACGGCTTGCGCGTCGGCTACGCCACGGCATTGCCCGGTTGGCGTGGCTGGTTCAAGCGAGGTGAATTTGTGGCGGTGCAAGCAGTTGACTTTAGTCTGGCGGCGGGGCGTACGCTGGGCATCATGGGCGAGTCGGGTTCTGGCAAATCCACACTGGCGCTGGCGGCGCTGGGTTTGCTGCCGAGTCAGGGCGAATTGACCGTGGCAGGCCAACGATGGGGCAGCGATCATGCCCGTAACCAAGCCTTGCGCAGGCAGATTCAGGTGGTGTTTCAGGATCCTTTTTCGTCGCTATCGCCGCGCCTGACGGTTGAAGAAATTGTCGGCGAGGGGCTAACCGTGCATCACCTTGCGCTATCAGCACAGGAGCGGCGCGACAAGGTGCTGCAAGCACTGCACGAGGTTGGTCTGGGGCAGGAAGAGCAGGCTGCCAACAGCATTGACGCGTTGCCGTCCGACCTGTTGGGGCGCTATCCGCACGAGTTTTCTGGCGGGCAGCGTCAGCGCCTAGCGATTGCCCGTGCGCTGATCATTCAGCCTGCCATATTGGTGCTCGACGAGCCTACCAGCGCGCTTGATGTGACGGTGCAAAAGCAGGTGCTGAGGCTGTTGCAGCGTCTGCAGCGCGAACGTGGCTTGAGTTATTTGTTAATCACCCACGACGTAGCCGTGATCGCTGCCATGGCACATGATGTCATTGTCATGAAAGGGGGGCAGGTGGTGGAGACTGGTTCGGTGGCCAAAGTGCTGGCGCAGCCAACACACCCCTACACCCGTATGCTGGTTGCGGCGGCAAACTAAAAATCGATTCAAAATCATAGGGATCAGGAGCAGGATTGGGCCGAAATTCCGGTACAATCCGCGCGTTCACGACCAAACGGGCGAGTCACTACCGCCCGTTTTTTTTGGTCGTTTGTTTTTTTTTTGCGGTATGGCAATTGCATAGGGGCAGAGGGTGGCGCTGAGAGAAGTTGTCGAGCAGATCGTGGTCGGACTGGGCTTTGACTTGGTAGAGCTGGAGCGCTCGGCCAGTGGTTTGCTGCGTGTGACGATTGATTGGCCGTGGTCGCCAGAAGCCGCGCCGGCGTCTGAAACCGCGCAACG
>JAQTSL010000386.1:899-3019 GCA_028711355.1 Rhodoferax sp. | reverse complement strand
GTTGACGTTGCTTGAAGCCATCGGAAACCGATAGTTGCCGATCGTGCCCAAATCAACCTGTTTGGTCTTTTCTGCCACCGTCACGACCGAAGGGTGAACGTGCAGCGTGATGGTGTTGCCGTCGTCAATTTGCGGCGTCACATCAAGCGAGATGCCCGAGAAAAATGGCGTCAGCGTGATGTCCGGTAGCGTCGTCGTTGAACTGGCGGTGGTGCTGCCAGCGGTGCTGGAACCACCTTTCACGCCGGTCACAAAATACTCGTCGGTGCCGACCTTGAGCACCGCTTTCTGGTTATTCAGCGTGGCAATGCGCGGGCTTGACAAAATCTGCACGTCGCCGCGGGTTTCCAGAAAACCCAGCACCGCCTGAAAACCTTCGGTGGCAAAGGCCAGCCCAAACAGCCCGGCACCGGCCGCCGGCAACGTCACGCCATCGACCAGCAAGGCGCTGGCACCGGCAGCAAATCCAGGCAGGTTTGACTGCACGCCGCTGATTAACGTGTTGCTGCTGGCGTTACCGCTCAAAACGCCGATGGCACCGGTCGAATTGCCGCTGTTTTTCAGGCCTGACCAGTCGATGCCGCTCTGGAACCCGTCACGCAATTCGACCTGAACGATCTTGGCTTCAAGCATGACCTGGCGCTCCACCGAAATTTGGGCCGCCTTCAGAAATTGGTCCACCTGGCGCAACTCTTCTGGCATGGCCCGCACCGCCATGATGCCGGCCTGCGGACTGGTGACCACACTGCGGCCTGCGCCGGCGCCAACCAGCCCCTTGATAGCACCGGTCAACTCGGCCCAGTAATCGGTTTTTGAATTGGTCGAGACCCGGCTGCTTTCAGACTGCGCGCCGCTGGCGCCAGAATTTGACGTGGTAGCAGAACTTGTGTTGCTGCTGCCAGCCGACTGACCACCGCCCGACGAAACGCGCACGTCGCTGTTGCCGCTACGCTGCGAATTGGGGTAGTTGATGGTGAAGACACGCGTCTGCAAGGTCGGCGCGTAAACGGTAATGCGCCGCCCCTCGATCTTGTAGTCGTAGCCATAAACATCCCGAATCGCGTCCAATGCTTCGGGCACGGTCACGCCGCGCAGCGTCACCGACAACTGGCCCGCTACGTCCGGGTGCATCAACATGCTGTAGCGCGTATCGGCCACCATGGCCAAAAACACCTGGCGCGCCGCTGCGTTGTTGACCAGCAAGTCGATGCGCGGCTCGGGCGCTGGCTGCACTGGCATTGGCGCTGGTTCGGCCAGCGCGTCACTGACACGGGCTGGCACGCTGGCAGGCACCGAGGCGGCGGGCGGCAACGGAACTTCTGAACGGATTGCATCAGCAACGCTGGGGGTGCGCAGCGGCCGCTCCGCCGAACAGGCCGTCAGCAGCAGGACCAACACGCCAACGACGCTGATGGCTGACACACCGGACCGAGGGCAAAAATACATCAGTTCATTCATTGCAGATTCTTTGAATTTCAACATAAAAGACGCTACGGTCGAGTCACACGCACTTTGCGCTGCTTACTGGCCGCCGCTGAAGGTACAGGTGCGGGTGCGCTCGCCTGGCGATCGACCCCCTGAAAAACCTGAACTTTATTTAAAACACCTGCCTCACGCAGCCAGACCTCGGTTTCAGTCAGACGTTCGATCCGTGCCGCACCAACGGTTTGACCCACAGCATACAGCCGCGCATCATGCACCAGATAGGAAACGCCGTCGCGCACTACCAGCGCCATTTGCCCCGTATCCATCGGCCGTTTTGACAGCGCCACGGCGCCAGCTTCGCTCTGAATAACCACCGGCGAGCGGGTTGGATCACGCAAGGCCTGGGCATGGCAGCCCAGCACCGGTAACCAAACCGCCGTCAGCACCAAAGCATGACCCAAGGTCCGAATGAGCACCGGTCGATTCATCGCGCCACCTCGTCAAGCAAAAACAGTTGCAGGGTCAATTCAGTCAGCCCCTGATCTGCCTTCAGGCTCATGCCACCCCAACGCACGTAAGGCAGCGCAGACTCCAGCACCGCCACGTAGCGCGTCAGATCGGGGTAGCCGCCAGACACCGTCAGTGCCACACCCTGGCGGATCAAACCTGCTGGGAGTTGCCCCACCCCTTGGTTG
>JAQTSL010000386.1:0-889 GCA_028711355.1 Rhodoferax sp. | reverse complement strand
CACCAACGTCAAGCCCGGTTGACGCTTGAGCAGATGCACCAGCACACGCGCCAGCGGCGCGCTGCCCTGCACGCCGGGCAACAACTTTGCTATTTGCTGATCCACCTGCGCAATCTGGCCGCGGGTTTGCACCAGTTGCTCTCGCACGCCACGCGTGACGTCGTCGGTACCCGGGTTGGCGCGCAGCGCATCACGCAAGGCGGACAACTCGGTGTTTTGCTTGTCCAGCCGCACGGTCAGTTGCTGATACGACTGTTGGGCTGGAGCCAGCCAAAGGGTATCCAGCGCAGCGGCCACCCCGGCCAGCACCGCTGCAAACAATATCAGGCGCTCGCGCGCACTCAGCGCGTCCAGCCGTTGCACCATGGCAACCCATTGCTGTTTCATGGTTGGCCTCCTGCTGCGGCCTGCGACGCCGGCAATAACGGCAATGCCGCCAGCGCCGACCCGACCCGGCTGACCAGATGAAACGACCACTGGGCGGGCGAAGCCGTCGCAGTGCCAAGCGCTGACGCTGCGACCCGTTCAACCTTGATCGTATCGAGCACCTGACCTTGCAACAGCTCGCTAACAGCAAGCTTGCCAACCCAATCGTTGAGGGTCTCTGGCGCCAAAGTGAAGCCCGATAAAGCCAGCAAGGTGTCGTCTGCCTGAAGCGACCGCACCCAGGCCGCAGCAGGAATCGTCTGCGCCACCAGGCTCAACCGTGCCGCGTGCCCGCGCCCCGGTTCATGTAGCCCCTGATGAAGCGCGGCAAGCACCTGCTGGCGTTGCAGCAACTCGGCTTTACGTACCACCTGCTCTTGCGCAAGGGCGGCGCGCTCGGGACCGGCGCTGACCTTCGCACTTTCAAGCACAGCGCGCAAAGTGCCACGCTCTTTGTCTTGCA
>JAQTSL010000083.1 GCA_028711355.1 Rhodoferax sp. | reverse complement strand
GGACGGGCAGTGGCAGATTCAGGTGTGCGCCGACTCGCTGGGTATCAGCCGTAAAAACCTTTGGGAGCGCATGCGCAGTCTCGGCATTGACAAAGACAACGCAATCCAGTGACCGGTCCACATAGTTAAACCGAGAAAATCCATTAGGCGGGTGTTCGACCTCGCCAGCCATTTGTGCCCTAATGGACTTTCTCGGTTAAATCGCAGACGCTCACAATTCACGCACAAATTCAGACACCGCAGGACGTTGGCGTACCGGTAAGTTGCGCGCGATCGCACCTACAGTGACAAAGCAAATGGCTGGCTCCTGCTGTGCCAGTTGTAACAACATGCTTGGCAGTTCGCTCTTCATGGCCTGCCAAGACACAGCGCAAGGCAAATCCACGGGCAAGCACGGGTGGCTGAATTCAAAAAATTGGTTCAATGTTTAATAGTTCAAATATTGTTGTATTATTGCATCATGGATAAACAAACAGCCACCACCATCTTTGAATCCCTTGCCTCGGGCATCCGTCTCGACATTTACAGATTGCTCGTTAAAGCAGGCCCGCCGGGCTTGGTGGCAGGGGAAATTGGCAGTGAGTTATCGATACCGCCCACCAACCTGTCATTTCACCTCAAGGCGTTGACCCATGCGCAATTGGTGTCGGTTGAACAAGAGGGGCGTTACCAGCGCTACCGCGCCAATATGGGCTTGATGCAGGATCTGATTGCCTATCTGACCTCTGAGTGCTGTGGCGGCCAGCCGCAACTGTGCGCCCCGTCCGGCCTGGTGGCTGCCTGTGCGCAAACCCTGTCCGAACTGAATGAACCTCAACCATCCACATCATGAATCTTCTATTTCTGTGCACCGGCAATTCCTGCCGCTCCATCCTGGCCGAAGCCACGTTCAACCATCTGGCACCCAAAGGCTGGCACGCCATGAGCGCGGGCAGCCATCCCAGCGGCACCGTGCATCCACGCTCACTGGCGCTGCTGGCGCGCGAAGGCATCGCCACTGCGGGCTATCACAGCAAATCGTGGGACCACTTGCCGCAAACGCCCGACATCGTGGTCACCGTTTGCGCCAATGCCGCCGGTGAGACTTGTCCGGCTTACCTGGGCCCGGTGCTACGCACCCATTGGGGCGTGGACGACCCGGCGCACGCGACCGGCACCGACGCTGAGATTTATGCAGCTTTTGATAGCGCTTACCGCATACTGCGCGGGTGTATCGAGGCTTTTTTGGCGTTACCGCTGGCGCAACTGCAAGCCAACCCGGCCCAGCTCAAAGCGGAGCTGGACAAGATCGGCACGCTGCTGCCGGCTTGACCCGCAAACCCACCCCAAGATTTACTTTTACACCCATAACCGAAGGAAACCATCATGAAAAAACTCCAAGTATTTGACCCCGCCCTGTGCTGCAGCAGCGGTGTTTGCGGCACCGACGTGGACCAGCGCCTGGTTGATTTCTCGGCGGATGCCGATTGGGCTAAACAGCAAGGCATGGTCATTGAGCGCTTTAACCTTGCGCAACAACCCATGGCTTTTGCCGACAACGCTGCCGTCAAAGGGCTGCTGGAGCGCTCTGGCGAAGCCGCCCTGCCCATCACGCTGGTCGATGGTGAGGTGGCGTTTGCCGGGCGCTACCCCAGCCGCGACGACCTCGCGCGCTGGCTAGGTGTGGCTGTTCCCGCTGCGCTCGCGCCGAGTGCAGCGGCCAGCAGCCCTTGCTGCGGCGGCGCAAAGTGCTGCAGATGAAGTTCCTCGACGCGCCACCGCGGTTTTTATTCTTTACCGGCAAAGGTGGTGTTGGCAAAACCTCGATTGCCTGCGCCACGTCAATCCAGCTTGCCACTCAAGGCCAACGCGTGCTGCTGGTCAGCACCGACCCAGCCTCCAACGTCGGCCAGGTGTTTGGCATCAGCATCGGCAACCAGATCACGCCAGTCATTGCGGTGCCCAACTTGAGCGCGCTGGAGATCGACCCGCAAGCAGCCGCACAAGCCTACCGGGACCGCATCGTCGGCCCGGTGCGAGGCGTGTTGCCTGACAGTGTGGTCAAGGGCATCGAAGAACAGCTCTCGGGCGCTTGCACCACCGAGATTGCCGCGTTTGACGAATTCACCGCGCTGCTGATTGACAGTGCGCTGACCCAAGACTTTGACCACATCGTGTTCGACACCGCACCCACCGGCCACACCATCCGCATGTTGCAGTTGCCCGGTGCCTGGAGCGGCTTCCTGGAAGACGGAAAAGGCGACGCATCGTGCCTGGGCCCACTGGCCGGACTGGAGAAACAACGCACCCAGTACAAGGCTGCGGTGGATGCCTTGGCGGACCCGCTAAAAGCCCGTCTGGTGCTTGTAGCGCGGGCGCAGGCTGCTACAGTAAATGAAGCAGCGCGAACCCATGGCGAGTTGGCTGGCATTGGGCTGACGCGCCAATATTTGGTGATTAATGGTGTGTTCCCAGCGACTGAAGCCGCCAATGACCCATTGGCGCAGGCCATCTATCAGCGTGAGCAGGCTGTGCTGGCCAGCTTGCCAGAAGTCCTGCGCGGCTTACCTACGGATCAGATTGCACTCAAGGCATTCAATTTGTTCGGGCTGGCGGCTTTGAAGCAGTTGCTGAATAGGTCTGTCTCACCCCAGCCAACGCCAGACACAGACGCTAAGACTGTTGTTGTCATGCCGGGCCTGACCCGGCATCCAGCAGGTCCAGGGAGCATGGATTGCGGGTCGGAGCCCGCAATGACAACCGCCCAGCCAATCAACGCACCCAGCCTGGCCGGTCTGGTGGACGACATCGCGGCTGAAGGCCACGGCCTGGTGATGCTGATGGGCAAGGGCGGCGTCGGCAAAACCACGCTGGCTGCGGCCGTGGCGGTCGAGCTGGCCACCCGTGGTCATGAAGTACACCTGACCACCTCAGACCCCGCCGCGCATCTGATGGAAACGCTCGACGGCACGCTGGATCACCTGATGGTCAGCCGCATTGACCCGCATGAAGTCACCGAAGCGTATCGCGCCCAGGTGCTGGCGGTCAAAGGCGCCAAGCTGGATGCGGCGGGTCGCGCCGTGCTGGAAGAAGACTTGCGCTCGCCGTGCACCGAAGAAATTGCGGTGTTCCAGGCGTTTTCGCGCGTGATCCGCGAGGCCGGCAAAAAGTTTGTGGTGATGGATACCGCGCCCACTGGCCATACGCTGCTGCTGCTGGATGCCACTGGTGCTTACCACCGCGACATCGCGCGCCAGATGGGTGCCGGGGCGCACTTCACCACGCCCATGATGCAGTTGCAAGACCCCAAGCAGACCAAGGTACTGATCGTTACGCTGGCCGAAACCACGCCAGTGCTGGAAGCGGCCAATTTGCAAGCCGATTTGCGCCGCGCTGGGATTGAGCCCTGGGCCTGGGTCATTAACAACAGTGTGGCGGCAGCCAAGGTGACATCGCCCTTGCTCAAAGCGCGCGCACAAAACGAATTGCGTGAAATCGAAGCCGTTGCCAGTCGCCATGTCAGCCGTTATGCGCTGGTGCCGCTGATGCAAGAAGAACCCGTGGGCGTGCAGCGCCTGAAACAGTTATCCGAACAAGGAGTGCAAGCATGAGTGCCCAATGTGAAGTGACCGCCAAGCGCGCCGCCGGTGCGCCCATGAGCGTGTTTGAGCGCTACCTGACCGTGTGGGTGGCCTTATGCATCGTGGCGGGCATCGGCCTGGGCCAAGTGTTGCCCGGATTTTTCCAGGCCATCGGCCGCATGGAAGTGGCGCACGTCAACCTGCCGGTGGGTGTGCTGATCTGGGTGATGATCATCCCGATGCTGCTGAAAGTGGACTTTTCGGCGCTGGGTGAAGTGCGTCAACACCTCAAGGGCATTGGTGTCACGTTGTTTGTCAACTGGCTGGTCAAGCCGTTTAGCATGGCGTTTTTGGGCTGGCTGTTCATTCGCCAATTGTTTGCCCCCTGGTTGCCGCCCGACCAGCTTGACAGCTACATTGCCGGGCTGATTTTGCTGGCCGCCGCACCCTGCACCGCGATGGTGTTTGTCTGGAGCCGCCTGACCGGTGGTGATCCGTTGTTTACGCTGAGTCAAGTGGCGTTGAACGACAGCATCATGGTGGTGGCTTTTGCACCGCTGGTGGCGTTTCTGTTGGGGCTGTCGAGCATCACCGTGCCGTGGGATACATTGCTGATTTCGGTGGGCCTGTACATCGCGATTCCGGTCGTCGTGGCCCAGATCCTGCGCAAATCCTTACTGAAAAATGGCCAGGCTGCGTTTGATGCCGTCATGGGAAAAATCGGCCCCTGGTCGATTACCGCGCTGTTGGCCACGCTGGTGCTGCTGTTTGCGTTTCAGGGTGAGGCCATCATCAAACAACCGCTGGTGATCGCGCTGCTGGCGGTACCAATTTTGATCCAGGTGTTTTTAAATTCGGGGCTGGCGTATTTGCTCAACCGCGCGGTGGGCGAAAAGCACAACATTGCCTGCCCGTCGGCGCTCATTGGTGCCAGCAATTTTTTTGAGCTGGCGGTGGCCGCCGCCATCAGCCTGTTTGGCTTCAACTCCGGCGCGGCGCTGGCCACCGTGGTTGGCGTGCTGATCGAGGTGCCGGTGATGCTGGCGGTGGTGGCCATCGTCAACCGCAGCAAGGGCTGGTACGAAAGCGCCCAGCATTGATCCAGGAAAACCGGTGATTCATCAAGCAAGCGCAGCCCCGAGTACGTCAAAGACGATGTGCCGCTGAACCCCCTTCATGTAGCTAAAAAAGGCTTCAATCGAAGCAAGCATGGCAACGTTGCACCTCTTGCATTTTTCGTTTAATGTCCGTAATATCGGCCATTAAGTTAATTTGAACTGTAATTACAGACATGAAATACAAGGAAGCCGCTCTGCTGACGCGCCAGCATCTGGCTCAAGCCGAAGGTATTGGCATCAAGCTGGCCCGGCTTCGGCACGCCCGCAAGGTGCGCCAGGCCGACGCTGCTGCGCGCGCCGGCCTGGCCCGTTCCACAGCCGTGTTGATTGAGAAGGGCGACCCCAGCCGCACGCTGGGGCAGATCTTTCGCTACCTTGAAGCCGTTGCCCCTGGTTTGTCGCTGTCGGCTTTGCTGCAAGAAAGTGACCCATCGCTTGCCACCCTGGCGCTGGCCGAGGCCACCCAGCGCGTGCGCCCCATGTCTGCGGCTGAACTGCAAACGCTGGATTTCTGATGGCACAGCGCTCACTCTATGTGTTCGCCCACCTGACTGAAGGCTGGGCCCCCGCAGGGCGCTTGTCCATCACGCAGGAGCGCGAGGTGCTGGCCTCCAGCTTCGCCTACGGTATCCGCTACATCGAGCGGCCCGATGCCTTTGAAATTGACCCGCTCAGCCTGAGCCTGGCCGACAAACCACGCGTGCGCGGCACTGAGCTGTTCCCCGCCAACCAGCTTACCCAATTTGGCGGCATCCGTGATGCCGCGCCTGATGCCTGGGGCCGCCGTGTGATTGAGGCGCAGCGTCGGGTGCCTGCCAACAGCCTGTCCGAGGCCGAGTACTTGCTGGGCGCAGGCAGCGACCGCGTGGGTGCGCTGGACGTGCGCAGCACGTTAAGCAGCCCGGTGCAGGCCGGTGCCACACCGATTCAGTCGCTGCCCTATATGCTGGAAGCCGCCGAGCGCATCGAGCAAGGGCTGCCCATCCCCACTGCGTTGGCCGATTTTTTTGGCTCAGCACCGGGCGCGGGGGGGGCGCGCCCCAAGGCATCGGTGCGCGATGACACCAGCCTGCTCTGGTTGGCCAAGTTTCCGGCTGTGGGCGACACGTTTGATGTGGCTTGGGCCGAGTGCTGCACCTTGCAACTGGCCCAGCGCTGTGGCCTGACCGTGCCCAATGTCAAGGTGCAGGGCATCGGTGGCAAATCGGTGCTGCTGATTCGCCGGTTTGACCGTTTTTGGCACGCGCCCGGCACGGCCATTGCATCTGAAACCGCGCTGCACGATACCCTGCCGGGCAGCGGCTTGACCGAGCAGCGCTTGCCCTTTGTCAGTGGTCTGACCTTGGTGGCTTGTGATGAGTTCGAGTCGCGCCTCAAAAGCTATGCAGACCTGGCGATGGCCGTGCGTGACCACGCCCACCCCAGCCTGATCCGCGCCAACACCCAAGAGCTGTTTGCCCGCATGGTGTTCAACATCTTTGTCAGCAACGACGACGACCACCTGCGCAACCACGGTTTTGTGCGCGACCCGCGCCTGCCCGGCTGGCGGCTGAGCCCGCTGTATGACGTGGTGCCGCGCCCCAGCATCGCGTCTGAGCGCCAGCTTCACCTGCAAGTGGGCCGCCAGGGCAAGCTGGCCACGCTGGACAACGCCATGTCGGCCTACAGCGCCTTCACCCCGCAGCGCAGCACGGCCATTGCCATCATTCACCGCGTCTGGAGCGAGCTGCGCCAATGGCGCGCCGCCTTTGAAGACATGGGGGCCCATGGCCGCCTGATCGACCAACTGGCGCCCGCCATGCGTGACCTGGGCGACATTGCCTCGCCCGCGTTGCAAGCCGACCTGCGCAAACCTGATTCTGAAAATACCCGCTGAATGCTTGACGCCGACACCCGCGAACTGATCCGCCGCATGGATACCAAGGTCAACGCGGTCAACCGGGTCTGTGCGGCGCTGGGGGTCAAGTGGGTGGTGCAGCCGGTTGCTGCATGAGATTTGTGTTCAGGCGGCAGTCTCGCCACGGGCCCAAGCCAGTTTTTACTGCACCCGCCACGGCGCTGCGTTAGATTGGGTGCTCAAATTTCCCAATGTCGGCGCCTGGCTGGTCGAGATCAAGCGCTGATCTGTGCCCGCTGCTGTCGCCAGAACATGGGCCACCGACATTCAGGCGTTCAGACCAGCCCGATCGACCGCGCCGTGAGCGCCGCTTCCGCGCGCGAAGACACATTGAGTTTGCGATAAATCTCCTTGGTGTATCCCGACACTGTATGGGTGCTGATGCCCAACAGGCGCGCGGTCTCGGCCAAGGTCAGCCCTTTGGCGATGAGGCTCAGCACTTCGGTCTCGCGCTGAGTCAAGCGCTCTGACACCAAATCACTTGCCGTGGGTCTGAAGTACGCCAGCAACCGACGCGCGATCGCCGGGGAAAGGGGCGGCCGACCCTCGGCAATACCGCGCAGCAATTGGGCAATTTGTTGCCAACTCTGGTCTTTGAGCAAGAACCCCTGGGCACCGGCGCGCAGCGCCGGCATCAGGTGTATATCGTCGTCGTAAATGCTGGCCACCACGCACACCGCCTTGGGGGCATGGGTGTTGAACCACTGGATGAGCACAACGCCATCGCCATCGGGCAGGCTCAAATCCACCAGCGCCAGGTCCGGCGGAGCCAGCGTTTGGGCGGCTTGCAGTGCCTCGGACAGGCGGAAGAAGCGGTGTAGGGTAGCACCTGGAAACACCGCCTCCAGCGCCTTGCCCAGCCAAGTGTGTGACTCCTGCAAGTCCTCCAGTATCCAGATGGTTTTCATGGAATATCTCCTGCCTTTGCATCGGCTGGCACCGCTGCGCCGCCATCGAGCGGAACACACACCCGAATGGCGCTGCCCCCACCCTCCCTTGGTGCGATGTGCAAGGTACCGCCCATGGTGTGGGTGCGTGTTTCCAGGTTGCGTAGGCCGCGCCCGGGGCTGATTTGCTGTACGTCAAAACCCCGGCCATCGTCTTCAATGCCCAGCTTCAGTTCTTGCCCTGTCACATGCACGTCCACCCAGCAATGCGCTGCGCCACTGTGGTGAATCACGTTGGAAACCGCCTCACGCAACACACGCGTCAGTTGCACCTGCATACGTGACGAAAAAACCCATTCCTCAGGCGCTTCACTGGCATTCCAGAATGTTGCGATGCCGGCCACCTGTAGGCGCTCCACCGTTTCGCGGCGCCAGTCGGCCAACACATAGGCCACCGGTTGTGCTGCGCCAGTCAAACCGCGCACCGCCAGACGCATATCGGCCAATGCCTTGCGCGCCAGCTCGCTCACGCGGCCAATATCGTTGGCCACCAGACTGGCCTGCGCAATGGTGACCAGTTGCGCGCCCAGGTCGTCGTGCAGGTCGGCAGCAATGCGTTGCCGCTCGGCCAAAGCCGCCTGTTCGGCCCGCAGGTCGCTGAGCTGCTGATAGGCGTGTTCAATTTCCACACTCTTTTGCGCCACCCGCGCCTCAAGTTCGCGATTGAGCCGCTCTGTTTCAGCCAAAGCAGCCGCGAACTCCTGCACCAGCCGAACGCCCATAACCAGCGCAATGACGGGCATCGCCAGATGCAGCAAGTGCACCTCGGGAAGATCAATCCGGCCCGACTGAATGGCCACCTCCAGCACGGTCAGACTCAGCAGCAACAAGAGCACGCTGCCCAAAACCCAAAAGTCCCGGCGCATGTGCCGCCAACTGTGCCAGGCAAAAAAGGCAATGACAGCCAGAAACTCGGCCGCCAGCAACCCATACTCCACCACTGCCGCGTCGGCCAGCCAATGGCTGGGCACCGCAACCAGCATCAGCGGCACCACGGCGCATTGGTACAGCAGTGCCCGTTGCACCCACTGCCGAGGTTGCCGCACGAAATGCATCAGGAATTGCACCAAGGCATAGGCAAACGGGGCATAAAGGGCGGTGTACCCAATTTCAGCCGCGCGCCAGTGCAGCGGCACATCATGCACATACAAGCGTGTGCCCATGACTGCCCACAGTACCAAGGCCAAACCGAAAAACAGCGGATGCCTGCTTTGGGGCCGCAACCAGCCCAGCGCGATCATGGCCAGGCCGATCACGCCAATGGCGATACCAATCACCCGCGCGAGGTCAATGTTCCAGAAATTGCGTGCTTCACTGCGCGCTACCAGTTCAGACTGATCGCCCAGCCACACCGGCGAGAGACCGCCGACACGTTGCCGCGAAGCCACCATGTCCTGCGGGTACCCTGCTACGCGCAAATCGAGGCGATTGCCGGTGGGTTGGAGCAGGCTGCGCTGAAACTTGAAAACCTGGGCGAAATAACAGGTTCGCGTCAATGGCTCCACCATGGTGCCGCCACTGCCAACGCGTGCACCGTTGACCCAGACTTCGACATTGGTGCAGGCGCGCTCGATGTACACCGCCGGAAGCTCCCAACCGGCGTCGTCAAAAGCCAGGTGGTACCAGCGCTGCTGGGGCAAAGACGCAGAACTGCCGCGCCACACGTCTGGCAGCCGCGTCCACTGGACAAAGGCACCCTGGGGCGGGGAAAGAGCCGGAACGTCGGCCCACTGCGCACGCTCCAGCGTCATCGGCGGCGCAACCGCTGCCCCCTGCGTCTGTGCAGGCGCAAGCAAACCCAGCGACAGCAAGCAGGCCAGCAAATACACCATGGTGACGCAAGGATACGTCAATCCGCAAACATCGCCCCCCCGCGTTCAGGGGGTGGACATATCACACACATTGCCTAGAGTCGGTGCTGTGCACATTACCTTGCAAAGGAAAACGCCGTGACTTCTACGAAATCCATCCGAGCGAACCAGTTGCTATGTGCGCTGTCGCTTGCCCTGGCCAACGGCAGTGGCTGGTGCCAGACTGGCAGCGCACCATCCCCCGAGGTATCCCCCCAAGCTCCAAGCGCCCAAGCACCAGCAGCCAAACAAGTGCCCAAACCTTCGGGTGCCGCCTTGCCGGAGGTGGACCCGGATGCCCACTTCACCGGAAAGATGGGCGGCACTTTTGGCAAGGATGTGACGCAAATACTGCCGCAATACAAACGCGTGGCGGTGCCGGGTTTTCGCGTCGCCTTTGTCACCAAGGACAGTGCATCTGCCCAGGTACGAGCCAGCGGTGGTTTTTTCGGCACCAAAGACAAGAGCGGCGCCAGCGTCACCGTCAATGCGGCACTGGCAGGTGTTGACGGCGTAGCCATGCAGGTCGTTGTGGACCAGGCTTACGCCAATTTTCTCGAACAGCTCAAACTGGCCGGGCGCGAAGTAGTACCGCTTGAAGAGCTGAAGGAATTCTTCTCTGGCTTACAGGTGACTCCCAGCAGCGCCCAGAACCCGTTTACCAAAGAAGTGGGTAACCAGACATTGCAGATTTTGTCGCCAACCGGAATGCCGCTGTGGTTCATCCACCTGGAAAGCGGCTGGAGTGACCGGGGTGGATTTGATTTGGGCAACTGGCGACGCTATGGCGAGTACACCAAGAAGCTCAATGCAATCGTCGTGGTGCCGCTGATCGTGGTGAATTTTGTCTCGATGACGTCCAGTGGCAACCAGTCCGGCATGGTTTCCAGCGAGGCTACCGCGGCCGCCATTCCAGGCATGGCTGTGCGTACGTTCTCAAGCCTTTACGCGTCTGGGTCAGAAGAAGGCGGCGTGCAGATGAAAAAGGGCATCACCAGCAAGGTCGAATTTGGCAGCCTGCAGGAAATAGCCAAGCAAGACAACCAGGTCGCCAAAGGCATTTTTGATGCGCTCGGTGCATTTGCTGGCTTGGCAAACGCCGGGGGCGCGAAACGCTCCACCGCCAGCTACGTCATGCAAGCTTCGGAGCCGCAATACCAAGTGGCAGCGCAAGACGTGCTGGCGCGCTCCACGGGCGCATTTGCCAGGCTTTTTCAGAAATATCCCGCCAAGTAAGGAGAACCTCATGAACTCGATGACATGCAAGAAACTGGTACTGTCAAGTGCCGCCGCCCTCGGCTTCGCACTGACCGGTTGCGGCGGTAGCAGTCCAGAGGCCACGACCGGGATCACTGGTATCGCCGCCGTGGGCGCCCCGATTGTGAATGGCACGGTCAACATTCAGTGTGCTGCTGGCAATGCCATCGCCAGTACCACAACCAGCAACGACGGCGTGTTTCAGTTCAATCTGACAGGGCAGACCTTGCCCTGCGCGGTGCAGGTGAGTGGTGGCATGGTCAACAGTGTCACCAATGCCACGCCCTACCACTCCATTGCAGTAACCGTGGGCACGGTCAATGTCACCCCAATGACCGACCTGCTGCTAGCCAACCTGGCGGCCACGGCTACGCCAAGTACCTGGTTCACTGCCTTGGGCACATCCAAGACGCCCCTGACCACGATCAACCAGACGGCGGTGGATGCTTCCATCGCCAAGATTCGCAGCACCCTGGCAGCACTGGCACCACTGGTCACTTTGAACCCGGTAACCAGCGCATTCACTGCCGCCGCCGGCAACAGCATGGACGACACGCTGGCTGCATTCAAGGCCGCCATGACCAAGGCATCTGTCAGCTATAGCACGCTGCTCAGCGCCGCAGCCACACCCGCCTTCACTGCACCTACAGGGTTTAGTGCTGCGCTGGGCAACACCTTTGCCGCAACCGTGAGCGGTGGCTCCATGGTCGTCCCCGCCGCACCGGAGGGCTTGGCAGCGAGTGCCAGCAGCAGCACCGACATCAGCCTGAGCTGGACAGCCGTAACCGGCGCTACTTCCTACGCCGTGTACCGATCGTCCGCCGCGAATGTGCAAGTCTCCGAGGCCAACAAGGTGGACACGGTGACAACACCCGCCAGCACCAGCACCGGGCTCACGGCCTCTACTGCGTATTTCTACAAGGTCACTGCTTCCAATGCAGCCGGCGAATCGGTCGCCTCGGCAGAGGTCAACGCCAGCACCAACAACCCGGTAACGGTCACGCCGCCTGCCGGTGGTGGTGGCGCCAATGCGAACGCCCTGAGTTCGGGGACAGATTACGGCATCATCTACTCGGGCAGTGCCAACACGCCACCAGCGGGACCCAATCCGGGAATCGACAACCGCACGCCAATCAGCGCCCAGTTTGACTCTGCGGGCAACATGACCGGCTATACGGCCTCGGTCAGTGAGGCTCCGACCATTGGCAGCGCCAGCGTCGGCGAATTGGCGACGGACGGCATCATGAGCATTGGCCGCTGGACCAACGGCGCATTGGCCGGTGCTTTTTACAGTGTTTTGCCGGTTTTCGACGCGAACCATGGTCTGCACTATGCAGTCACCAACCCCACACTGATCAGCGCGGTGCCAACCACGGGAACGGTCACCTACCAACTGGCAGCAGCGACCAAACCAACGTATCTCGATGGCCACGCAGCGCCGGGAACCCTGACC
>JAQTSL010000082.1:8390-12093 GCA_028711355.1 Rhodoferax sp. | reverse complement strand
ACAGCACCCGGTAACTGCCCACCGGCTGCGTATGAAAAAACCGGTAAAAGCCCGCCACACCTTCGACATGCGCCAGCGTCAGATTCAACGCTTGCGCCAACTGGGTCAGGGCCACGCGCGGCAACCAGCCCTGGCTGGCCTGCAGTTCGCGCAGCATTTGCACCAGCGCATGGGGGTCACTTCGGTGGTTTTTCAGCAAGTTCGAAACGTCAACGGAAACAGGCAGTGTGCTTGGACTCATGACTCTTGACCTTTGATTGAGCGGCGTCGATGACGTCCATGTTAGAGCGCCTGCGGCGCAAACTGATGATCAGGATCAGAACTTGATCGAATTTGTCTATAGATGATTCCCTCATTAGCAACTGAAAATTCAGTCGTTCCAGTTTTCGCACCAAACCCCCAGAATTCGCGCCATTGCAATATCGCAATCGCCTTGTTTTGAGGACTTGAACATGAAATCAACCATCTCTTCCCACCGTCTGAGCCTGCAGTGGCTGGCTGGCCTGGCGCTGACCGCGGCATCGGTGGGCGCGCTGGCGCAACCCGCACCCGTCACGCTGCTCAACGTGTCTTATGACCCGACCCGTGAGCTGTATGTGGAATACAACGCCGCTTTTGCCAAACACTGGAAAGCCAAGGCCGGCCAGGACGTGACCATCAAGCAAAGCCACGGCGGCTCGGGCAAACAGGCGCGCGCCATCATTGACGGTATTGAAGCGGATGTAGCCACCGTTGCCTTGGCGGGTGACACCGATGCGCTGCATACCAAAGCCGGGCTGATTCCAGCCGACTGGCAAAAGCGCCTGCCGCTCAACAGCTCGCCCTACACCTCGACCATCGTGCTGGTGGTGCGCAAAGGCAACCCGAAAAACATCAAGGACTGGGACGACCTGGTCAAACCGGGCGTGAGCGTCATCACCCCCAACCCCAAAACCTCGGGCGGCGCGCGCTGGAACTACCTGGCAGCCTACGAATTTGCCAAGCGCAAATATGGTGGTGAAGCCAAGGCCAAGGAATTTGTCGCCAAGCTGTACGCCAACGTGCCGGTGCTCGACAGTGGCGCACGCGGCTCGTCCATCACGTTCTCTCAACGCGGTCAGGGCGAAGCCTTTATCAGTTGGGAAAACGAAGCCTATTTGCTGAAAAAAGAGTTTGGCGACGCGATTGAAATCGTGGTGCCGTCCATCAGCATCCTGGCCGAACCCGCTGTCACCGTGGTGGACAAGATTGTTGACAAGCGTGGCACCCGTGCCGTGGCCACTGCGTATCTGGAATACCTGTATTCCGAAGAAGCGCAAGACATCATCGGCAAAAACTTCTACCGCCCGACCTCAGCCAAGGCGCAGGCCAAATACACACGGCAATTCGCCAACCTGAAACTTTTTGGTATTGACGAAGCTTTTGGTGGCTGGGCCAAGGTCGCCAAAGAACACTTCGCCGATGGCGCCGTGTTTGACCAGATTTACACCAAAAAATAGCCAGCTCGCCGTAGCAACCTTTGCGGGCCAGTTGCTCCGGCCTGATCCAGTTTCATTTATGCATCTGGACATATAAGCAAATAGGAATTAAGTCGTTTGAGTTTTGACTACTGGTCTTCACAATGCCGACCTTCACCTGACTTTTCGCAACCAAAACCACCCCATGAACCCCATCGTCATCATCCCTGGCTGGCGCGATTCGCCCCCTGGCCACTGGCAAAGCCTGTGGGCGGCGCAGCAGCCGGGCGCCGTGCGTGTGGAGCAGGACGATTGGCACAACCCCACCCGTGCGGCTTGGGTCGCGCGCATCAGTGAAACCGTTTTAACCCAAAGCGCGCCGGTCGTGCTGGTGGCGCACAGCCTGGGCTGCATCGCGGCCACGCACCTGCCGCCCGAGGTCACGCGCCACGTGGCCGCCGCTCTGCTGGTCGCACCCGCCGACCCCGAGCGACACGCCCTGCTGGCCGACTTTTCCCCGGTTCCGTATCAGCGCCTGCCCTACCGCAGCATCGTGGTGGCCAGCAACACCGACCCGTTTTGCCCGGTCCGCACAGCGGGCGCCTACGCCCGCGCCTGGGACAGCGAATTTGTCCGCCTGCAAGACGCTGGTCACATCAACCTGGACGCGGGCTTTGGCCCCTGGCCGCTGGGCTGGGGGCTGCTGCAGTCACTGCTGGCTGAGTTGGCAAACCCGCCCACAGCTCTGCTGGCAGCCTGATTTCTGATCACCCCTTTTTTCACCAACCCTCTGAGAGTCTTATGAAAAATACACTAAAACGATCTCTATCCCTTGCTGCTATTGTGCTAGCAGCTCCTGTTTTTGTATCAGCGCAGACGCTGTTAAATGCCTCATACGACGTGTCGCGTGAGTTTTACAAAGAATACAACCCGGCCTTTGTGGCCCATTACAAAAAAAACACCGGCAAGGATGTGAAGGTGGATCAGTCGCACGGCGGCTCCAGCGCGCAAGCTCGCGCGGTCAACGACGGACTCGATGCCGACGTGGTCACCATGAACACCACCACCGACGTGGAGTTTCTGGCCAAGAGCGGCATCGTGGCCAAAGACTGGGCCCAGCGCTTTCCCAACAATGCGGCACCCACCACCTCCACCATGCTGTTTTTGGTGCGCAACGGCAACCCCAAGGGCATCAAGGACTGGCCGGATTTACTCAAGCCCGATGTGAAGGTGATCGTGGTCAACCCCAAAACCGGTGGCAACGGCCGCATGGCCTATCTGGCCGCCTGGGGCTACGTGCGCAGCACCGGTGGCACCGATGCGCAAGCAGCGGAGTTTGTGAGCAAGCTGTTCAAGAATGTCCCGGTACTGGCCAAGGGCGGGCGCGATGCCACGGCGATCTTTTTGCAACGCAATATTGGCGACGTGCTGATCACGTTTGAGTCAGAAGTGGTGTCGGTGGACCGCGAATTTGGTGCGGGCAAGGTGGACGCGATTCATCCGTCGGTCAGCATCATTGCCGAAAACCCGGTGGCTGTGGTGGAGCGCACCGTGGCCAAAAAAGGTACGGCCGAACTGTCCAAGGCCTACCTGACCTATCTGTACTCTGAAGAAGCCCAAACCATTGCCGCCAAACACGGCATCCGCCCGCGCAACGAAAAGGTCCTGGCCCAATACGCCACTACCTTCAAACCGCTGAAACTGTTTGCCGTGAGCGACTACTTTGGCTCGCTGTCTGAGGCGCAAAAAGTGCACTTCAACGACGGCGGCCAGTTTGACAAGATTTACGGGGTCAAGTAACCAGCCATGCCATCAACCACACTCCAACGTTTCTGACTTGAGATCGGATCGTGCGACGAACACGGCTAGCAGCGTGCGTCGGGTACCCGGCGTGCGCTGCGGGTTCAACCAGTGAACTCAAGTCCATCAGTCATGGATTGCGGATCAAGTCCGCAATGACAACCTGACATCCAGCACAAACTTTTTTTCAAATGACCGCCGCAACGCTTTCCCTATCGCACCCGCAGGTCGCATTACCCAAACGCGCCCCCCGGCGCGTGCTGCCGGGCTTTCACCTCACGCTGGGCTACACGCTGTTTTACCTGGGGCTGATTGTGCTGATCCCCCTGTCAACCCTGCTGTTCAAAACCTTCACCCTCACCTGGGCGGAGTTTTGGGCGGCCGTGGCCAGCCCGCGCGTGGTGGCCTCGTACCAGCTCACCTTTGGCACCTCGCTGATTGCAGCCACGGTCAACGTGTTTGCCGGT
>JAQTSL010000082.1:0-8380 GCA_028711355.1 Rhodoferax sp. | reverse complement strand
AATTGTCGACGCGCTGATCGACCTGCCGTTTGCGCTGCCGACAGCGGTGGCGGGCATCTCGCTGACCGCGCTGCTGGCGGGCAACGGCTGGATCGGGCAATACCTGGAGCCCATGGGCATTCAGGTGGCGTTCAACCCGCGCGGCATTGTGATTGCACTGATCTTTATCGGCCTGCCGTTTGTGGTACGCACCGTGCAGCCAGTGCTGGAAGACGCTGAAAAAGAACTTGAAGAAGCCGCCACCTGTCTGGGGGCCAGCCGCCTGCAGACCTTTTGGTACGTGGTGTTTCCCAGCATTGCCCCGGCGCTGCTGACCGGCTTTGCCATGGCGTTGGCCCGGGCCGTTGGCGAATACGGCTCGGTCATCTTTATTGCCGGCAACATGCCCCTGGTGTCAGAGATCACACCGCTGATCATCATCGGCAAGCTGGAACAATACGACTACGCCGGTGCCACCGCCGTGGCCACGGTCATGCTGGGCATCTCGTTTGTGCTGCTGATGGTCATCAACGGGCTGCAAACCTGGCAGCGCCGCCGCCACGGAGGTACGTCATGAGCCACCGCGTCATCACCACCGAGCCCACCTGGGTGCGCCGCACTTTGATTGGGCTGGCGTTGGGCTTTGTGGCACTGTTTTTGGTGATGCCACTGGCAGCGGTGTTTACCGAAGCCCTGCGCAAAGGCTTGCCCGAGGCACTGGCTGCGTTGCATGAGCCCGATGCCTGGAGCGCCATCCGCCTGACCTTCATCACCGCCGCCATCGCCGTGCCGCTGAACCTGGTGTTTGGTGTGGCGGCTGCCTGGGCAGTGGCCAAGTATGAATTCAAAGGCAAGGCGTTTTTGACCACGCTGATTGACCTGCCGTTCTCGGTCTCTCCGGTGGTGGCAGGCCTGATTTATGTGCTGATGTTTGGCGCGCAGGGCTGGATTGGCCCATGGCTGATGGAACACGACATCAGAATCATTTTTGCCGTGCCCGGCATCATTTTGGCCAACATCTTTGTGACCTTTCCGTTCATCGCGCGCGAGCTGATTCCGTTGATGCAGGCGCAGGGCACCGACGAAGAACAGGCCGCGCAGGTGCTGGGCGCCAGCGGCTGGCAAACCTTTTGGCACGTGACGCTGCCCAACATCAAGTGGGGCTTGGTTTACGGTGTAATTTTGTGCAACGCACGTGCCATGGGTGAGTTTGGTGCGGTGTCGGTGGTGTCAGGCCACATTCGCGGCCAGACCAACACGCTGCCGCTGCATGTGGAAATTTTGTACAACGAATACCAGTCGGTGGCGGCGTTTGCCGTGGCCTCGCTGCTGGCCTTGCTGGCGGTGTTGACGCTACTGATCAAGCAAGCGGTGGAGTGGCAGTTTGAGCGCGACCAAAAAGCCGCTGCCGAGCTGCCGCCGGAAAGACCGCCGGCCCCTTCACCTGCCGCTCCGTTGGCGACCGCATCCCCGCCCTGACTTCCATGCCAGCAGAAGCCAACCCGCAGCGTAAAAAAAGGGCTGTCATTGCGGGCCACGACCCGCAATCCATGGCTCCGAATTCATGGATCCCGGGTCAAGCCTGGGATGACAGCATCTCTTTTCACGCCAACCTAAGAACTGATCCATCATGAGCATCGACATCCAAAACGTCAGCAAAGACTTTGGCACTTTTCACGCACTGCGTAATGTCAACCTGACCATCGATTCCGGCGAACTCGTTGCGCTGCTGGGGCCGTCTGGCTGCGGCAAAACCACGCTGCTGCGCATCATCGCCGGGCTGGAAACCGCTGATCGCGGCCAAATTTTGTTCAACGGCACCGACACCACCGACACCCATGTGCGAGAGCGCAACGTGGGCTTCGTGTTTCAGCACTACGCGCTGTTTCGCCACATGACCGTGTTTGACAACGTGGCCTTTGGCCTGCGCATGAAGCCCAAGGCAACCCGCCCCAGCGCTGCCGTCATCAAGGAAAAAGTGCACGCGCTGCTGAGCCTGGTGCAACTGGATTGGCTGGCCGACCGCTACCCGTCGCAGCTCTCGGGCGGGCAGCGCCAGCGCATTGCCCTGGCACGCGCTCTGGCGGTAGAGCCACAGGTGCTGCTGTTGGACGAGCCCTTTGGCGCGCTCGATGCCAAGGTGCGCAAAGAACTGCGCCGCTGGCTGCGCCGGCTGCACGACGAGCTGCACGTCACCAGCATCTTTGTCACCCACGACCAGGAAGAAGCGCTGGAGGTCGCCGACCGCGTGGTGCTGATGAACACCGGGGTGATCGAGCAAATCGGCACACCGCAGCAGGTGTGGGACCAGCCGGCCAGCCCGTTTGTCTATGGCTTTCTGGGCGACGTGAACCTGTTTCACGGCCGAGCGCACGAAGGTGAAATGCATGTGGGCGATGCCACGCAAGGCTTGAAACTGGCCGCACCGGAACATGCACAGGCCCAAGATGCCAAAGCCTTTGCCTACGTGCGCCCGCATGATCTGGACGTGACCCGCTATGTTTTTGGCAGTGGTATGAGCAGCGGCATCCCAGCCAAGCTGACACGCGCTTGGGTCATCGGCCCGATTGCCCGGATGGAGCTGCAACCGCTGGAAACCGGTAGCGGCGCGGCCGACTTGATTGAGGCGCAAATCCCGGCCACCGAATTTCATGCGGCGGGTTACCAGGACGGCGAAACTTTGCTGCTCACCCCGCGCAAGGCGCGGGTGTTTACGGCGGCGTAGCCACTGATGGCGCACATCCCGAGCCGGGCTACTTACCGTCCGCTGGTGGGGTAAGCCGCATCTCGGCCGCGCGTGCGTGGGCTTGCAAGCCCTCGCCGAGCGCCAGCACCGAGGCGATCTTGCCCAGAACCTGCGCACCCTGCTCACTCACTTCAATCAAACTACTGCGCTTCTGAAAGTCATAGACCCCCAGCGGTGAGCTAAAGCGTGCGGTGCCGCTGGTGGGCAGCACATGGTTGGGACCGGCGCAGTAGTCACCCAGGCTCTCGCTGGTGTACGCACCCAAGAAGATCGCCCCGGCGTGCCTGAGCAACGGCTCCCAGCGGTGCGGCTCACGGCTGGAGATTTCCAGGTGCTCGGGCGCAATGGTGTTGCTGATTTCACAGGCTTCTTCCATGCTGCGCGTCAGAATCAGCGCACCACGTCCGTTGAGCGACTTGGCAATGATCTCGCGGCGTGGCATGTCAGGCAGCAGCCGGTTGATGCTAGCCTGCACCTGATCAATATAGCCAGCATCCGGGCACAGCAAAATGCTCTGCGCCAGCTCGTCGTGTTCGGCCTGGCTGAACAAATCCATCGCCACCCAGTCGGGCGGCGTACTGCCATCGGCCAGCACCAGAATTTCACTCGGGCCGGCAATCATGTCGATGCCGACCACGCCAAACACGCGTTTTTTGGCGCTGGCGACATAGGCGTTACCGGGGCCGGTGATCTTGTCCACCTTGGGAACGGTGGCCGTGCCATAAGCCAATGCCGCCACCGCTTGTGCGCCGCCGATGGTGAAGGCGCGCGTGACGCCAGCTACATAAGCGGCGGCCAGCACCAGCATGTTTTTTTCACCCTTGGGTGTAGGCACCACCATGATGATCTCACCCACGCCCGCCACATGCGCGGGGATGGCGTTCATCAGCACGCTGCTGGGATACGCCGCCTTGCCACCGGGCACATAAATGCCAACGCGGTCCAGCGGCGTGACTTTTTGTCCCAGCAAGGTGCCGTCGGCATCGAGATAGCTCCAGCTCTCGCCACTGGCTTTGCGCTGCGCCTCGTGGTAGCTGCGCACGCGCACTGTGGCCGCTTGCAGGGCATCGCGCTGCACCACCGGCAAGCCATCAAACGCCAGCTTGAGTTCAGTTTGCGTAAGTTCCAGCTCGGCCATGCTAGCGGCCGGCAAGCCGTCAAAACGCGCGGTGTAATCCAGCACGGCAGCGTCGCCCCGCGCGCGCACGTCCGCCAGGATGTCAGCCACGCGCTGCTCAATGCCCGCATCAATCTGGGCTGACCAATGCAGGCGCGCCTTGAATTCATCATCAAATGTGCTGCTGGCGGTTGATAGGCGGGCGGGAGTAGCTATTAAAATCATATTGATTAGGTTGAATTGACTCAAGTTTAGCGGGCCAGCGACAAAAAATTCTGGTTTCTGGATAAATCAATTCGGTCAAACACCAGCCACAACGCCTGGCGGACAGCATGATTGGCCGAGCAATGATGCGATGGGATTGAGATCAATCCGTTAAAAATTTTGCGGGTTACTTGCAGGATACGGGTTTATCCCTATAATCCGTCCCATGCTGCACTGCAACATTGCTTTCAGAGCAGCTGCACTGATGGTACCGCTTTCTCTTTTCTTACTTTTGGAGATTTAAAAATGATGACTGTAGAACAAGTTCTAGCTACCCAAAAAGCCAACGTTGAAACCCTGCTGGGTCTGACCGCCAAAGCCTTTGAAGGCGTGGAAAAAATCGTCGAACTCAACATGAGCGCCTCCAAGGCTGCGTTGGCAGAAACCAGCGAAAACACCAAAGCCATGCTGAGCGTGAAAGACGCGCAAGAGCTGTTGGCTTTGCAATCGAGCCTGATGCAGCCTTTGGCTGAAAAGACCGCGGCCTACAGTCGTCACCTGTACGAAATCGCCACCGGCACTACCAGCGAATTTACCAAGGCCATCGAAAGCCAGGCTTCTGAAGCTCAGCAAAATTTCACCGACATACTGGAATCAGCCGGCAAAAACGCACCGGCCGGGTCTGAAGCCGCTGTTGCAGTAATGAAGAGCGCTGTAGCTGCCGCCAACAACGCCCTGGAATCGGTGCAAAAAGCGGTCAAACAAGCCACTGATGTCGCTGAATCCAACTTCACCGCCATGGCCAACACTGCCAATGCCAGCGCCAAATCGGCTGCCAAGAAGCGTTAATTGTCACCTCCGTGACGCCCAAGAGACGTTCCCCGCCAAATTTAGCTTTCAGACTCTAACAATCAAGGGAAAACCCTGGGATACTATGAAGCCATAGAGGGCGGGATTGTCAGGTTATTTGCAAGTTGTCTCCTCGGGTCCTTTCGAAACCATCTGGTTCAGGGATCCCTTAAGGGTTGGTCGCAAGACCAACCCTTTTTTTTCGATATGCTGCGCGCACCGTTGCCACCCACTCTCCTTTCATGTCGTATCACCCATTGTTGAACCGGCGCAACTGTCTGATCGGCTTGGGCGGCAGCGTGCTTTGGAACCAAGGGCGCCAGGCACAGGCTAGCACTCCAGTACCTACCCCGTTAGCGCCGGTGCAGCGAAGACTTGAATTTCCGCGCGACCTGGGCAGCCACCCCGACACTGCCTTGGAGTGGTGGTACGTCACGGGAGCGTTGCAGGCGCCAAATCGGTCATTGGGCTTTCAGTTGACGTTTTTCAGGTCGCGGGTGCCTTCCACACAAGGTATGCGCTCGGCGTTTGCCGCCAAACAATTGATTTTTGCCCAGGCTGCGCTGACCGACGTGGCCAACAGTCGCTTATTACACGACCAACGCATTGCACGCGTTTCTGATACCGCCGGCATGAACCTGGCTTACGCCAGCCAAAACGACACCCGCCTGCAACTGGACAACTGGTCGCTCCAACGGCAGAACAGGCATTATTTGGCCGCCGTGCAGGCGCAAGGCTTTAGCCTGAACCTGAAGCTGACTGAAACTCAGCCCTTACTGTTGCAAGGCAACCAAGGCTGGTCGCGCAAGGGACCCCTGGCCACGCAGGCCAGCTTCTACTACAGCTTGCCGCAGTTGCAGGTGCAAGGTGACGTTGGCCTAGGTAGCCAGCGCCTGCCGGTGCAGGGACGCGCGTGGCTAGACCATGAGTGGAGCAATGCTTTCATGCCGCCTGATGCGGTGGGCTGGGACTGGATTGGCATGAACCTGTTGGATGGCAGCGCCCTGACAGCTTTTCGGCTGCGCAACGCGGCCGGCCAGTCAGTTTGGGCGGGCGGCTCATGGCGCGCCGCGCCGGGCCAGACACAAGCGCTGATGTTTGCGCCGGATCAAGTCAGTTTCAAGCCGCTGCGCCACTGGAAAAGCGCCGCTACGCCAGCCAGTTACCCGATCGAGTGGGAAGTTATTGTGGATAAGCGGCGCTTGATGGTGCGTGCCGTTATCGATGCCCAGGAGCTTGACAGCAGCCGTTCAACCGGTGCCGTTTATTGGGAAGGCCTGAGCGAACTGCTTGATGAACACGGTCAGGCGCTGGGACGCGGTTATCTGGAAATGACCGGCTATGCCCGGCCGCTGCAACTTGGCTGAAACTTCTATTTACTTCAAATAATAGAGCGGCTTACGCAATCCCCATAAGTGTTAGATAGGTATTCTTCAACAATTTGACAGCGTCATCAATATCGTCCAACGGCAGACAGGCGTGCCAGCTACCATATCGCTTCATGCTCGCACAAACTCCTCGGCCGCTGGCTGAATCCATCGCCACAACATCAGTCATGGCGCCCGCCACATCACCCAGGTCGCCGCTCCAATCGCGGCGCAGCGTCAGCTCGCCCGCCCAATGGCCGGTCGCGGTGCTGGCGCTGACCCTATTTTTGACACCCGCCGTGGGCGTGCCCAATGAGCTAATGTTGCAAGATACGCTGAAATCTGCCGTGGTTTCTTTTGGTGTGCTGTTGGCAGCGCTGGTATTCTTCTGGCAGCAACGCCACCGTACCGAGCCGCTGCTGTGGCATAGCATGGTATGGCTGCCGGTTGTATTGATGCTGTACGCGCTGGGCAGCATGGTCTGGTCGCACACCTATCTGGCTGGGGTCGAGGCGATCCGGTGGTTTATTTTGAGTTTGCTGATGTGGCTGGGGCTCAACACATTGACGCGACAAAACCTGCCACTGCTGCTGTGGGGTATTCATGGCGGGGCGGTGGTTGCATCGCTGTGGGCAGCAGCGCAGTTTTGGTTTGACTTGAGCCTGTTTCCGCAGGCCGCTGCACCCTCTTCCACCTTTGTCAACCGGAATTTTTTTGCCGAATACGCGGTGTCGGTGCTGCCGTTGTCGATTTACCTGCTGGCCAATTTGCGACCGTCGCGCTGGCTGCTGGCAATGGCGCTGTCGGTCGCCTTCAACACGGTTGCGCTGCTGATGACCGGTACCCGCTCGGCGCTGCTGGCGTTACTGGTTTTGCTGCCGGCGATGCTGTTCATTTTGGCGCGCTACCGCAGCAGCTTGACATTGTGCACCTGGCCCAGACGCTGGCAAGCCGGGGTGGGGTTAGTGCTGATCACCGCAGTCTTGGCAATGGGCACGCTACCCAGTGCCAGCCCACTGATTGTTCAGGCCAAAATTGGCAACACCGCGCTGGAACGCAGTTTTCTGCGCGCCGCCTCCATGACCGAAAGCAAGGAATACACCGAACGGTCATTTTCGACTCGCGCCCAGATGTGGCTGGCCACCGCCCGCATGATTCAAGACAAGCCATGGACCGGGGTCGGCGCAGGCGCCTGGGAGGTCCAAATACCCCTGCACCAGCGCAAATACACCGTGCTTGAAACAGATTACTACGCGCACAACGAATATTTGCAGTTGCTCAGCGAATACGGCGTGCTGGTGGGCGGCCTGACACTGGCTTTTTTGCTGGCGTATCTGTTGCAGTCAGCCACGACAGCGCACCGATTAAAAAGTCAGTATCTATCCGAAGCCCCAACGCGCGCCGTGATCCTGTCATGTTTACTAGCCTTGTCGATTGTCAGTGCCGCAGGTTTCGCATTGCATTTGGCGAGCTGTGGCGCCTTGTTGGCGCTGAGCTTGGGGGCACTTGCCGCATCGGACGCACGGCTAGCCAAGCCAGCAGTGCGGGCGCTAAACAAATCTTCCAAGTTGCGCTGGACCCTCAGAGCAATGCCGGGGGCAATCGTTGGTTGTCTGATGCTGGCTAGCTACATTACCCAACAGGCGGTCATGGCAGAAGCAAATATTGTCCATGCGCTTGAGCTATCGGCGCAAGCTACCCGATTCAGGACCAGCGACCCGAAGGCATCCGAAGCGGCAAAAGTGCTGGCCGTGCAGTCCGTTCGCGCGGGCATCGCGATCAACCCTCACTATCGCCGCTTGACCGCTTTGGTGGCAGAAATGTTGTCCGCACGTGGCGACTGGAACAACGCGGTTTGGATACTGGAAACGCTGGTTGAATCGCGCCCCCAGGTAGCGGCCCTTTGGTCGGGCTTGGCAAACGGCTACTCGCAGTTGGGCCAACATTCGGCCGCCATCGATGCTTTGCAGCAGGTAAAACGGCTAAAACCCGATGCACTTGACAGCGCCGCTTTGGAAGTCAGCGTATTAAGCCGCTCGGGTCGTGACGATCAAGCCAGCGCATTGCTGACGCGGCATTTCGACCAACGGAACTACAGCTTTGATATGCTGCAAATGG
>JAQTSL010000081.1 GCA_028711355.1 Rhodoferax sp. | reverse complement strand
GACCAACTTGAAAGCTATGAAGGTTCAGTGCATGGCCAACAAGTGCTGGAAAAGAACAATGTCAAAGGGGCTGTCTGCACCGACTGTCACTCTTCCCATGCCATCACCAGTTCCAGCGACGATCCATTCAAGCTGATCGTCACCAAAGGTTGCGGCAGTTGCCACGAAGAAAAGTACAAGAGCTACAAAGGTACTTTTCACGGACAAATCAGCTCCCTGGGCTACACCTACACTGCCAAGTGTTATGACTGTCACGGCAGTCACAAAATTTACAAGTCGAGCGACCCCAAGTCGATGGTGCATCCAGACAATCGCATGAAAACATGCCGGGCTTGTCACAACGTCAAAAAGGGCTTGCCCGATGTGCCCGCCGGGTTTGTCAGCTATGAGCCGCATGGCAATACCCATGATTTTGGACGCTATCCACAGATCTGGGTGGCGTGGCAAATCATGGTGCAGTTGCTGGTGGGTACCTTTGGCTTCTTCTGGCTGCACACCTTGCTCTGGTTCTACCGCGAATACAAGGAGCGCAAGCAAACCAGTGACCATCGGCGCATCATGGCCGAGGCCTTGCCCGAGCACGTCAAGGGCAAACACATTCAGCGCTTTAGCCGCACCTGGCGCATCGCGCACATCACTTTTGCCCTGAGCCTGATGGTGCTGACGCTGACCGGTATGCCGTTGTTCTACCCGGATGTGGCCTGGGCACCAGCCATCATGACGGCACTGGGTGGGCCACATACGGCGGGTCTTATCCACCGCACCGCTGCCGTGATCTTTGCTGGCGTGTTCTTCTGGCATCTGTTTTACGTTGGCATCCGACTGGCACGCGACTGGAAGAACTTCAAAATCTTCGGCCCGAATTCGCTGGTGCCCAACCTGCAAGATGGCAAAGACATGATCGCCATGTTCAAGTGGTTCTTCGGCATGGGACCAAGGCCGAAGTTTGACCGCTGGACCTATTGGGAAAAATTTGACTACTGGGCACCGTTCTGGGGGGTCACCATCATCGGTGTCAGCGGTCTGATTATGTGGCTACCCAGTTCCTTCGGGGCATACCTGCCCGGCTGGGTGTTCAACGTGGCAGCGATCTTCCATGCGGAAGAAGCGTTCCTGGCAGTGGTGTTCCTGTTTACCGTGCACTTCTTTAACAACCACTTCCGGCCTGACAAGTTCCCGCTGGGCGAGGCGATGTTTATTGGGACCTTCTCAATTGATGAGTTCAAGCACGACCACACGGTGGAATATGAACGGCTGCTGGCCTCTGGCGAACTGGAGAAATACCTGGTGGACGCACCCTCAGCGTTCAAGTTCAGGGCTTCCAAGGTGTTGGGTTTTGTGCTGATCACCATCGGCCTGACCCTGCTGACACTGGTCGCAATAGGCTTCTTCACAACGGTCTGAAAATGAAGATATTTGGCATTGCCGGTCATTCCGGCATGGGTAAAACGACACTGCTGGAACGCCTGGTGCCTGAGATTGCATCGCGAGGTCTGGTGGTGTCGCTGATCAAGCACAGCCACAAAAATATCGACATCGACCGCCCTGGCAAAGACTCCTACCGCCTGCGTGAGGCGGGATGCAAGGAGGTGTTGCTGCTGGGCAATGAACGCTGGGCGCTAATGCATGAACTGCGCGGCGCCGAAGAGCCTTCACTCGACTATTTGTTGGACCGGATGCAACATTGCGATCTGGTGCTGGTCGAGGGTTTCAAGGGGGGAAATTTTCCCAAGCTGGAGGTCTGGCGCGAAGCCGAGGGCCAGCCCACTCTGTGGCCCGATTGGCCGGGCATTGTGGCCATTGCCACTGACTCGCCCCCAAGCTCCCCGGAAAAAACTGCCGTGACCCCTGGGCTGGCTTATCTCAATCTGGCGGAAGTGCCATCCATTGCCAGGTTTGTGCTGGCCAACGCATCGCAACGACTCTGAGGCTTTGCAGGACAAACCAAAGCGACACGCAGTGCGCCCCGACCGAAGGGCGCATGATCGCGGTAGAGACCTCCATTACTGGATGCCCCCCGCACAGATCCGTACGTGCCCAATTCGGGCATGCGGCTCCTACCTTGGGTGGTTAACGGCAAGCGTTGTTCTGGCCATGGGTGAAGGATTTTGGGGGTGGGTTGACGGGCAAATCATTGCGCAGAAGCAATGCATCTTGTTTTAGGTTGTCCCAAAATGAGCCGCAATGAGTGAAAGGGTGGAGTTATGGAACTCGCATTGAAATTGCTGCAGGGCGGCGCCGGTAGCCTAGCCTCGTATCTGGCCGCGCATGTGCTGTTGTGTTTGTTGCCCGCATTCTTTATTGCCGGTGCCATGGCCGCACTGATCCCCAAGGCCAGCATCACCCGCTGGCTGGGTCGCAACACGCCCGCTTACGTGTCTTACCCGGCCGCCGCCGCTGCCGGCTCCCTGATTGCCGTGTGCTCGTGCACCATCGTGCCGCTGTTTGCTGGCGTTTACAGAAAGGGGGCGGGCATTGGCCCGGCCATCACGTTTTTGTTTTTTGCCCCGGCCGGCAACATCATGGCGCTGGCTTACACCGGCAGCATTTTGGGGCTGGAATTTGCCATGGCGCGACTGCTTCTGTGCCTGCTGTTTGGCATCGGCATTGGGCTGTTGATGGCCATGATCTTCTGGCGCGACGATGCCAGCCACGATGCAGAAACTGACAACCTGTTTGCCGACAAAGCCAGCATTGCGCCTGCGGCACTGGGGGTGTTGTTGTCTTTGGTCGGGCTGTTGATTGCCGGCACGCTGAAGCTGTGGCCCTTGACGACAACGGTGTTCACCCTGGATGCGCCCCTGTCATGGGCGCAGTCATGGCAAACCACCTTGTTCACCTGGATGCCGTTTGATGCTGCCAAGGGCGAAGAAGGCGTGAGCTTTCAGGGCTCGGTGTTGATCGGTTTGCTGCTGCTGATTGGGGTGGCGGCCTGGCAGGGTCTGGAAAACATTGTGGAAGGGGCTAACCGCTGGACTTGGGTGGCGCTCGGCCTCACCGCCAGCACCTTGCTGGTGGCCAGCATGCGCCTGACACCCGGCCCCGACAGCCTGGAGCTGGCTTTCACGGGCCGGGTCTTTGGCGTGGCGCTGGCCTTGTGGGCGGTGGCTTACTTTGCCCACCAATTGGCCGGTGACGACTGGCGCGCCTGGCTCTGGGAGGCCTGGCGCTTCGTCAAGCAGATTTTTGTCTTGCTGGTGCTAGGCGTGTTCATTGTCGGCATGGTGCGCCAGGTGATCCGCCCGGAATGGATTGAAAGTCTGGCGGGCAGCAACACGCTACCGGCCAACGCGGTGGCGGTGGGGTTTGGTGTGTTCATGTACTTCCCCACGCTGGTTGAGGTGCCGGTGGCACGCATGTTCCTCGACCTTGGCATGCACCCTGGCCCGCTGCTGGCGTATCTGATGGCCGACCCCGAGCTGAGCCTGCAAAGCATGTTGATGGTTGCCGCCGTGATCGCCTGGCACAAGACCCTCACCTATGTGGGCCTGGTGGCGGTGTTCAGTGTCTGCGCGGGTCTGATCTACGGCTCCTGGGTCGATGGGCTGGGCTGGCTGCCGCTGGTCATGGCACTGGGTTTGTTTTTGACGGTGATGATTGGCACATTGACGTGGCTAAAGCGCTACCAACTGGCGCATGCATCACCTTGATTTTTTTTATCACAAGGAGAAATACCATGCTCAACATCAAAATTCTGGGCCCGGGCTGCGCCAATTGCAAAAAGCTGGAAGCCGTTGCCCGAGAGGCGGCCAGCGCCGCCAATGTGCAAGCCGAATTCGACAAGGTGAGCGACATCAAGCAGATCATGCACTATGACCTGTTGTCCACGCCCGGCCTGGTCATCAATGACAAGCTGGTCAGCAGTGGGCGCATTCCGACGGTGGCCGAAGTGCAGAAGTGGTTGAGCGCTTGAGGTGATCCCTCGCGCAGTGATCAGGCACTGATCTCCAGTCGCTTCATCTTCTCCCACAGCGTCTTGCGCGAGATGCCAAGCGCTTCTGCGGTTTTGCCCAGATTGCCTTCGCAGTGCGCGAGTACTTTGCGGATGTGTCCACGCTCGGCATCCTCCACCACCGAATGAAGTTGTGGCAGCACCCCGAGTGCAGAGGTTATCAAACTGTCATCACCCCGCGTGTCCGGGATACTGGCCATGGGCTGATTCAGGATGCCGTTATCGCTCAACACCACAGCGTGCTCCAGGTAGGCCCGCAGCTCGCGCACATTGCCGCGCCAGTTGCGCGCCATCACATCGCGCAAGAACACCTCGGACATGGCAATCGGTATGCCGTGCTCGGCGGTGATCTGTTGCAGGATCAGCTCAGTCAGCCAGCGGATGTCTTCCGGGCGCTCACGCAGCGGCGGAATCTCGATGCGGATCACCGCCAGCCGGTAAAACAGGTCCTCACGAAACCTGCCCGCCTGCATGTCGGCATACAGGTCGCGGTTGGTGGCGGCAATGATGCGAAAGTCGCTGTGCGTGGTGCGCTCGGAACCCAGCCTGAAGAAACAGCGCTCTTGCAACACCCGCAGCAATTTGGCTTGCATGCTGGCGGGCAAATCACCCACCTCATCAAGGAACAAGGTGCCACCATCGGCGCGTTCGACGAAGCCCTTGTGCGCACGCTGGGAACTGGTGAAGGCGCCTTTCTCGTAGCCAAAAAACTCAGCTTCCATCATCGATTCCGGTACTGCCGCACAGTTGACGGGCACGAAGGTTCCCTTCTTGCTGCGCAAGTCCAGGTTGTGAATCATCTGTGCCACCACTTCCTTGCCAACACCAGACTCACCATTGATCAGCACTGATGTCTTTTGTTTGGCGAGTTTGTGTACCAGTTCCTCCACCCGCCGCATGGCGTGGGAAATGCCCAGCACGTTGGTCGGTGTTGCCGTATGCGTCGACACCGAGTTCATCACCGCGGTGACCAGCTTCTCAGTGTCAAAGGGCTTGGTCAGGTACTCACGCGCGCCGGCCTGCAACGCTTTGACGGCGTCGTTGACGCTACCGTAGCCCGTCAGAAAGAACCAGGGTAGCTGCCGAACAGATGCGGGCAGTTGCACAAACCACTCGGTGGCCAGGCCGTCGGGCAAACGCACGTCACTGATCACCGCGCCCCAGGGGGCGTCGATTTGCAGTTGCGCCTCGGCCAGACGGCGCAGCCAGATGACCTTGATGTCTTCCAGCTCAAAGCGCTGCACCAGCGATTCACCAAGGATCAGGTCGTCTTCAATCAGCAGCAGTTTTTTGTGGGTCATGGCGGGCAAGGTTCGGGAGCCAGAAGTTCAGGCAGGTGGTGTAGGGTGAAGCGATGTCGAGGGCATGTGAGGCGGTAAAACCGCCGCTGAATCGCACCGCAAATTCATGGCAAATCCACAGACCAAAGCCGTTGGGGTCGTTGCCATCGTCGCTTTGCAGGCGCTTTTGCAGGCGCTCGTTGGAAAAGTGGCGCCCGGTGTTGGCCAGAATAAAACTGACCTTGTGGCTGTCAATGATCAGGCGTGCATGCACTTGGCCGGACTGCCCGGCTGCCCGAATGGCATTGAGTAACAGGTTGAGCATGACCTGGCGAAACACCGTGGACGGCACGCACAACCCGGCTTGCTGATCAATCTCTGACGTGATAGTCACAAACTGATGGGCGGCCGTGGCACGTGCCAGGGTGAGCATATCGTCCATGTCGCCGGGCGTCATGCAACGGTCCTCCACCTTGGCCTGGGGCAACAGGGCCAGGGTGATGGTGCGCACCTGCTGCAAACCACGTTCGATCAAGTCCAGGCTGCGGTTGCGGGCATCAGGCAGGTCACCGTGCAGTCGGAGGGTGCGTGTAGCTGTGATCAAGCCTGCCAACGGATTGTTGATTTCGTGTGCCACCGCCGCCGTGATGCGTCCTACAGCAGCCAGGCGCTCGGCCGATAGCGCGCGCTTGGCGTTGGCCTGGCGCGCCGAGGTCTCGATCAGCAGTTGACGCACAGCACCCGCAATGCGGTCGAGTTCCGGGTCTTTCACTTTCGGAAGCATCCGTTGAAGTTGAGTTGCATCGGTGTGTCCAATCTGCGCGATGCAATTGGCCGTTTGGGCGATTGGTCGTGCCATGCGTCGGCCCAGCAACCAGCCCAGCGGCACCAGCACCAGGATGGCCAGTGCCGCGCCGATCACAGCGGGAGTGGCCAGTGCAGCCCAGTCAGGGTCAAAGGCAGCGCCGTCCACTTCAGCAAAAACAAAGCCAATCACCTGATCGTCGTCACTGCGGATGGGTTCAATCAGCATCATGCCGCCATCGGATGTTGACAGGACTCTGGGGCGCTTGGCATCACTCACGGTAGGCAGCAGGCGGTCATTCTTCAGAACCCCCAAAGCCTGGTCACCGGTGGGCAGTCGTCTGGGGTCGGAGCCAGCCAAATAGCGTCCTTGGGCATCGAGCAGTGCGGCACGCGACTGACCCTTGGCTGTTTGTGGCAACAAAGTTGCTGTGTTGCGCAGCAGCGTAAAGGCGCGCCAGGTGTCGTCTTGCGCCAACAACGGTTTGCCCTGCGCCACCAGCAAGTTCACCACGCGCTGTACCGTGTCAACAATCTGCAAGCGCGCGTTGCGTGCCGAGATTTGGGCGGCCACGACGCTGACCAACAGCACGGCCAGCGTGACCGCCAGCGCAAGCACCAACGGGATTTGAATGCGATAAGGAAATCTGGGCAGCATTCTCAAGACTGGCGGTTAAACCCGCAAAGCGCCAACGCTGGCCGCCAGCGTTTTGATAGGTTCAAAAAGAGCCGCATCCGGTTTGGTAAAACCGGTCAGGTTCAGGGCTTTGAGCAGGCTTGCACCTTGTGAGTCAGATGCCATGATTTGCAGGGCCTCCCCAAGCCCTGACAACGACGGATTTTTGTCCTTGAGTTTTGCCACCACAGGCGGAAAAGCGTACCAATCGGAACGCCAAAGCACCTTGGTTTGAAACGCAGCCTGCATTTTTTGCAGGTGCATGGTTTCCCAGACATAACCGTCAATACAACCCGCCTGAGCCAGGCCGGATGCGACTGCTTCGGCCACATTGCGGTGACCATGGGCAAAGAAGGATCGACGCAAATCTTTGGGGGTTAGCCCCACTGTACGCATTTGTGCTTGCGCCACTAGCCAGCCAGAGTTTGACAGCGGGTCCGAGTAAGCCAGCACCCGGTGCTTGAGGTCACCCCAGCCAGTCAATTCGGCTGGCAGGTTTTTCTGGCCAATCAGGTAGGCCTGGTAGAACGGCTTGTCGTTGAACAGTGGGGTTGCCAGCAATTGCAACTGGCTCTGATGCATGACGTAGGGATAACCGCAAATCCAGGCGGCGTCCAACTGGTCTGAAAACAACAAATCCAGAATGGCCTGGTACGACTCACGCGCGACAAAGACTGCGGGCACACCCATACGTGCGCCAAGGTAATCGCTCCAGCGCGTCAGAAAAGCGGCTTGATCGGCCAGGATCACCGCGGTCAGTCCGATGCGCAGGGGCGTGGTGTCAATTTTTTTGGGTGCTTGAGCGAAGGCTGAAGCCTGTTGCAGGCCACAGACAGCGCTCATTTCAAGCAGAGTTCGTCGTCGCATGGGTATTTCTGTCAAAAGAGGTTCGTCTAGTAGATAACGATTTCGTAACATTTTCTCTCGGTAGAAACCCGTATTTTGTTACGTTTTCGTAATGTTGACGTTGATGGTGGTCAAGCGGAAATTGCAGTTTCCCAATCAAAAACTCGATTGAGTCGTGTTCTTGCTCGCTGGCACGCTTGTTGCGCTAATCCATGCGAACAACGAGCGAAACAAGATCCACATCATCTCCAGGAGACAAACCGATGAGTGAACCAAACAATGCAGCAGGTCAATCGCAACGGCGGCGATTCGCCATGGTGGTCGACACCCGCAGGTGCATCGGCTGCATGGCCTGCCAGGTGGCCTGCAAAGCCGAATACGACACCCCGCTGGGTGTCAACCGTACCTGGGTGCCTTACAAGGTCACCGGGAAATACCCCACCGTGTCGCGCAAATTTTTGCCCCGGCTGTGCAATCATTGCGAAGACCCGCCGTGTGTGCGCAACTGCCCGGTGGGTGCCACCTTTGTCGTCGAAGACGGTGGCTTCGTGTTGCAGCGTTATGAGCGCTGCATTGGTTGTCGCAGTTGCATGGCGGCTTGCCCCTACAACGCACGCTTCATGCTGCCGTCACACCGCACCTATACACCCATCACCAACGTGGTGGACAAGTGCACGTTCTGCTTCCACCGCGTCACGCAAAACCTGGTGCCTGCCTGTGTGCAGACCTGTATTGGCCGCTCGCGCGTGTTTGGTGACATCAATGACCCCAACAGCGAAGTGTCGTACCTGATTGCCACCAACCCGACGCAAGTGTTGCGCCCGGAGCAAGGCACCAAGCCACACGTGTTCTACATCGGCGCGGATCGCAACCAGACCGAGTTTGGCCGTGACGGTTACAAAAAGATTGAAGTGATGGAACAAGAGCGTTCCGCATTCAAACTTCACTTCAACATTTAAGGAGGTCACATCATGGGTGAATATGTATGGTTCCACGATGTGTCGTGGCATTCGGCCTACGCCATCTACTTCTTTGTGGTGGGCATTCTGGCGGGGCTGTCGTTTCTGTCTTACGGCTCATGGACGCAGCCTGCCTTGAGGCCCTTGCGTGAGAAAGCCGCCTATCTGTCCGTCGTGTTGCTCGGTGTGGGTGGTGCGCTGCTGATTGCCGACTTGTCGCAGCCGCTGCGCTTTCTCAATACGCTCAACCCGATGTACATGCAATTCACGTCGCCGTTGGCGTGGGGCGCATTGAACATTGCCGCTTTTGGTGCGTGTTCGGTGCTCTACATCCTGGCCCTGCGCAAAGGCGATGAGAAAAAGGGCCGCCTGCTGGCCACCGTCACCGCCTTGCTGGCACTGGGCCTGCCCATCTACACCGGCTATGACCTGTCGGTGCACCAGTCGCGGCCGCTGTGGAACACGCCTGTCATGCCAGTGTTGTTCGTGGCGCTGGCGGTGGCGTCGGGTTCGGCGGCTGGCGCTTTGCTGGCCGGTGCCAATGAGGCAGCGCAGAAGATTTTGCGTGAATATTTGCTGTGGTCAACAGCTGCTGTGGGCGTCGTGCTGGTTGGCATCCTGGGCACCACCAACTACGGCGGTGCAGCCGAGGAACTGACCTTTGCGATCCTGACCAGCGGCACGATGGGCCTGATTTTTGTCGGCTTTGGCATCGTCGGCGGCATTGCCGCCCCGGTCGGGTTGTTGTTGCTAAACCGTGGCAAGACCAACGCAGCAATGCTGATGCTGGCCGCTGTCCTGGTGTTGGTCGGTAGTGCTGCACTGCGTTACGGCATCCTGATGGCCCCTCAACAGATGCAGACATTGTTCTAAAAAAATATCAGGAGATCAACCATGAAAATACCTCACGTAACGCGTCGAACGTTTCTGGAAGTCAGCGCCAGTACAGGTGCCGTGGCCGCAGCGGCCCCGCGCATGCTCAATGCCATGGAAAACGACCTGGGCGGCAAGGATCTGGGTCCGGTGACCATGGCCGAACGCCGGGCCGTGCCAACCGGTTGCCACGTCTGCAATATCCAGGACGGTGCCATTGCCTATCTTGAAAACGACCGCGTGGTCAAACTTGAAGGCAACCCGGAACACGTGTCCACCCGTGGCCGCCTGTGCGCCAAGGGCAATTCAGGCATGTGGTACAGCTACGACCCGGATCGCATCCTCTACCCGCTCAAGCGTGTTGGCGCTCGCGGCGAAGGCAAGTGGAAACGCATCACCTGGGATGAAGCCTTGACCGAACTGGCGGGCAAGCTCGATGCCGCCCTCAAGGAAGACCCCAACACCATCATGCTCAAGTATGGTCGCAACCGCAGCGGTGGGGCGATCGACCGCTTCATGCAAACCCTGGGTTCTGCCACGGTGGTGAACCACACCTCGGTGTGTGAATCGTCCAAGAAAATCGGCATGGAACCCACCTGGGGGCCGGACATCGAAACGCCTGATTTTGCCAATGCCAAGTACGTATTGAACTTTGGTTCGAACATTCTGGAGGCCGCCTACTTTCACAACCCACTGTCCCAGCGCGTGACCGAAGGCCGCATTGACAACCACATGAAAATTGTGACGTTTGATGTGCGTCTGTCCAACACCGCCGGATTCTCGGACGAGTGGATTCCGGTGCACCCCGCCACCGACGGTGCGGTAGCACTGGCCATGGGCAATGTGATTTTGAGCGAAGACCTGCAGGACAGTGACTTCATCGACCACTGGACCAACGTGTCGGTGGCAGAGCTCAAGGCGCATTACAAGCAGTACACCCCCGAGTGGGCTTCCAAAATATCGGGTGTGCCAGTGGAAACCATCGAGCGTATTGCCCGCGAATTTGCCACCACCAAGCCAGCCACGCTGTTTACCTACCGGGGGCCGGCGAAACACTTGTACGGCTCCTACAACGAGAAGGCCTGCATGATGCTGCCCATCATGACCGGCAACATCGAGAAAAAAGGCGGCTACTGCCTGCCGCGCGGCATGGGTTGGCCACAGCCCCAGCCCGCACCGGGCAAACCGGCCAAGCCGTCCTATTTGTCGCATCCGCCGGACTACCCGCTGGCTGGGCATAAGGTGAGTCACCTGGTGCCATTCTGGATTGCCGAGGGCAAGCAAAAAATCAATGTGTACTTTACTTACCAGGACAACCCGGTCTACACCAACCCCGGTTCGACGGCGGTATGGGGCAAGCTGTTCAAGGACGAGAAGCTGATTCCCTACCTGGTGTCGATGAGCCCCTTCATGGGGGAAGAAACCGCCCTGGCTGATTTGATCCTGCCCGACTGTCCGTACCTGGAGCGCTGGGAGCCCGAGTCGATGCCCAATTCGTTGTGGCCCTGGTTGGGCATTCGCCAGCCGGTACACAAGTCGCTCGGTGAATCGCGTGAAAACCGCATCATGTTGCGCGACATCATTCACAAGCTCGACCCCGATGGCAAGCGCGGCATGAAGCAGTTCTGGAACTTCAAGGACGGCGAAGACTACATGCGGCACCACTTTGACAACGTGCCCGGCCTGAAAGAAGCCGGGGGGCTGGACTTTTTGAAGAAGCACGGGGTCTGGCCGATTTACGGCAAGCTCAACCCCAAGACCGGCAAGGTGTCCGACAAAACCGGGCGCGAGATTCAGGCCGAATATGGTTTGTACCTGAAAGAGCTGTCGGCAGCCGACATGACGGGTGCCACGGTGGACAAAGTTGGCAACATCAGCAAAGGCGGCAAAACCATTGGCATCCAGCGCGGTGGCAAGAACCATGTGGGCTTTCCCACCGGCAACCGCTTGATCAACGTGCGGGTCGATCAATGGGCCGAGTATGGCTTCAACCCGATGCCGACCTTCAAGCGCATCCCTTGGCATGAGTCGATGAAAGAGGATGAGATGATTCTCACCACCTTCAAGCTTAATGTGATGAAGCAGTCACGCACCGCTGCGGTCAAGTGGCTGGCTGAAATTGCCCACAGCAATCCGGCCTGGATGAACCCCGAAACCGCCGCCAAGTTGGGCGTAAAAACCGGCGATCTGGTGCGCGTGGAAAGTGGTGTTGGTCACCTGGTGACCAAAGCGTATGTCACTGAAGGCATGCACCCCAGGGTGATTGCCATCTCGACCGGCTTTGGCCACTGGGAATATGGTCGACTGGCCACACTCAAGCTCAAGGAGCAAAAAGGTGTGGCCAGTCACGGCACTGATGACCCGGACTTGAACAACGTCTGGTGGGATGACAAAGGTGTGCACCCCAACAACATTATCCCGGTGGTGGCGGACCCGATTGGTGGCTCGCAAGGCTGGTACGACACGGTGGTCAAGGTCACCAAGGCGGGACCCAACGACAAATATGGCGACTCGGTGGGCAACTGGGACAAACACGTGGAAGCCTTCAAGGAAACCATGCGTTATGCCTACACCGGCGACCTGCACCGCAAGATGCACCCGGAGATGGCGGCCTGGGGTGGGCCCGAGCGTGTCAAACACAAGGCGGCAGGCGGACACTGATTCGTTTGAAACGAGGCGCACAGCCCCGTGATGGGATGGAATAGACAACAAGTTGCCGATCTGCA
>JAQTSL010000385.1 GCA_028711355.1 Rhodoferax sp. | reverse complement strand
ATGCCGGCGAACTTCTTGAACAGCACGCCTTTGCCTTCCATCACCGGCTTGCCCGCCAGCGGGCCGATGTCGCCCAAGCCCAGCACCGCCGTGCCGTTGGTGACCACCGCCACCAGATTGCCACGGCTGGTGTACTTGTAGGCGTTGTTCGGATCTTTGACGATTTCTTCGCAGGGCGAGGCGACACCCGGGGTGTACGCCAACGCCAGATCGCTTTGGTTGACGAGCTGCTTGGTTGCGGCAATTGCAACCTTGCCAGGGGTCGGGAATTGGTGATAGTCGAGCGCGGCGCGGCGCAGTTGAGCGCGTTTGTCGTCGGCGTCAGAAAGGGTATGGGGCATGCTGGTCTCCGCCTGGTTGCGGCCCATCGCAACGAAGGCGCCGCTGATTAATGTTCAGGGGCGGCATTGTAGGCCCGCACCTGGACCGCGATGCCGGACGCAGACCTCAGGCGACGTCGAGTTGATCCGGGCTCAGAAACTGCTTGCCGTAGCGCTGGTACACCCCGCTGCTGATGAACACATCGTACAGATCGGGGTCGATATGGCCGGTGCGTTTGAAATCTTCCAGGATACGCAGCGCTTGTGACATCTTCATCCCCGGCTTGTAGGGTCGGTCGGAAGCGGTCAGCGCCTCAAAAATGTCGGCAATACCCATGATGCGCGCCTGCACTGACATCTGCTCACCCGTCAGCCCCTTGGGGTAGCCCTTGCCGTCCATGCGCTCGTGATGTCCGCCAGCAAATTCAGGCACATTCTTCAAGTGGCGCGGCCAAGGCAGTTTTTCCAGCATCTTGATGGTGGCCACAATGTGATGGTTGATGACTTCGCGTTCGGCCGAGGTCAACGTGCCCTTGCGGATACACAGGTTTTCCATCTCGTCGGCGCTCATAAAGTCAGCTTGAACGCCATCGACGTTACGCCACTGGTGCTGCATACCAATGTGGCGCACGCGCGCCACGTCTGCGTCAGACATGGCTTCGCCGCCAGTATTGGATTTACGGATGAAGTTGCGCTCTTCATTGAGCCGCGCCTGCACCTCTGCCGAGCTCCTCATCAGCGCCGTCTCAGCCTCTGAATTGACCGGGGTACGCAACGCAAGCTGGGCGCGCAAAGCGGTGATTTCAGCGTCCCGCTTGAGCACCTCAAAGCGTGTGTCGATCAGCGCAACGCGGTCAAACAAGGTTTGCAATTTGGTCGCCTTGTCAACCACATGAACCGGCGTCGTGATCTTGCCGCAGTCGTGCAGCAGCCCGGCGATCTTGAGCTCGTAGCGATCGGCGGCGGTCAGCGAAAAATCAGCCAACGGTCCGCTGGCCGTGGCGCTGACCGCCTCAGCCAACATCATGGTCAGCGCTGGCACGCGTTGGCAGTGGCCACCGGTATAGGGCGACTTTTCATCAATGGCCAGGTTGATCAAGCCGACAAACGACTCAAACAGTTGTTCCAGTTGGGTCATCAGGAGCCGGTTACTCAGCGCAATTGCCGCTTGCGACGCCAGCGACTCGGCCAGGCTCTGATCTGCCGCGCTAAAAGATTGCACCTGATGGGTCTGCGGATCCTGGGCGTTGATCAACTGCAAGACGCCGATGATCGCGCCCTCGTGGTCGCACATCGGAACCGTCAAAAAAGACTGGGAACGGTAGCCGGTACGCGCGTCAAAGCCACGCGTACCGGAGAAATCAAACCGGTCGGATTCAACGTAAGCGTCGGCAATATTGACGGTTACCCGGTGGATGGCGGCGTAAGCAGCCACCAGCGCGTCGTTGGCTTTGCCGTCCGGCAAACGCAACGCGATATCCGGAAAGCCAACGGCCGGCTGCGCCGTGCCGCCCATCGCAATATTCAGCGAATCGGTGCGCAGTATTTCAAAGCGCAACGCTTGACCATCGTCGGTCATCCGGTACAGCGTGCCGCCGTCAGCATGGGTGATCGCCTTGGCCGCCAGCAGAATCTGTTCGAGCACGCGCCTGATATCGCGCTCGCGCGACAAAGCGGCGCCGACATCATTGAGTTGCTCCAGCCGTGACAGCAGACTCTGGACGGTATTGGATTCTGTGCTGGCTATGGCTTGCATCGGACGCACCCTTGAGGTATTGGTTATTGGTTGTTGCCTATCGGCTTACCAGTTTACTGTGAAAGAAATCGGCTGGGAATACCCCCATGCAACCGAAGTCATCCATCCGGCGGGTCTGCAACCCTGCACAGCGGCTGGCAATACAGCCACAGCGGTTTGCCCGGTACCGTGTTCAGCAGCGCCACCGGCACCAGTTCAGTGGCTTCGAACGCCAGACTCACCAGCCACGCGCCGGGCTTGAGCTCGGCGCACGCCTTGACCACCGCGCGCGACATACTCTCGGGGCGTTGAAACAAATAAACCAGGTCATACGCCGACCAGTCGGCTTGCCAGATATCGCCCTGACGCACGCGCGCCCAGGGGCAGCGCAGGGCGCACAGCGCACGCAGCGGCCAGCTCCATTCCAGCCCGTGCAACTGCGCTTGCGGAAAGGCTTGGCGCAGCGCCAGCAAGCCGTCGCCAAGGCCGCAACCTGCATCTAAAATGAGAGCGTCTTGCGCAATATGAATATGGGCAGGAAGCTCTTTTAGTGCATTTTTGGGGGTTGGAAAAAGCGGTGCGTCACGCCACGCATTCAAGGGGTACATCAGCAGCAACAGCAACAATGGCAGCAACCACGCCCAAGCGGGCAGGCTGGCCGCGCCCGACAGAGCCAGCGACAGCGGAAACCCCAGTGCAATCATCAGCCGTCGCCACCAGCTCTGGCCCAACACGCTGGCGGCCACACCCAGCGCACAGCCCACCCACAGCGCGGCCAACGTGGGCGCGCCCAGGTTGGTCAGGCCGATGAACAACAGCCACGACAGGCCCCATACCAAAATGGCGGGTAGCGGCCATGTCATAGGCAAGTCATGGTGAGGGCTTAGAAGCTGGTGAAGAACCCGATGCCCACCAGCGTCAGCAGCGTCAAGCCGATCACGATCAGGGTGAAGCCCAGCACGGTGGAGCCCGCCACCT
>JAQTSL010000384.1 GCA_028711355.1 Rhodoferax sp. | reverse complement strand
TAATCGATTTTGTCGCCCTGGAGCACCGTGCAGGCGCTCAGGGCAAGGCTGGCGCCCAGCACAATAAGTCGGAATATAGATTTCACAAAAGCACTTTCGATGAATAAAGAGGATGGATCAGAGCAGGCCACTGGCGCGCAGGGCGGCTTCGACCACCGGCTGGTTGGCAGCGGTCAATGGTGTCATTGGTAGTCGCAGTGCCGGACCACACAACCCCAGCCGCGCTGCTGCCCATTTGACCGGGATCGGGTTGGCTTCAACAAACAGGTGTTTGTGCAGCGGCATCAACTTGAACTGAATTTCCATCGCGCGCTTGACGTCGCCGGCCATCGCAGCCACGCACAGTTCGTGCATCTGGCGCGGCGCCACGTTGGCGGTGACGCTGACGTTGCCCTGGCCGCCGCACAGCATCAGCGCCACGGCGGTCGGATCGTCGCCCGAATAAACGGCAAATTCCGGGGGTGTTTCACGGATCAGCCACTGAGCGCGGTCAATGTTGCCGGTGGCTTCCTTGATGCCAACGATGCCGGGTACTTGCGTCAGGCGCAACACGGTGTCGTGCGCCAGATCGGCCACCGAGCGTCCCGGCACGTTGTACAAAATGACCGGCAGATCGTCGGCCTCGGCAATCGCCTTGAAGTGCTGGAATTGGCCTTCTTGCGTCGGCTTGTTGTAATAGGGCACCACCTGCAACTGGCAGTCAGCCCCTACTTTTTTGGCAAACCTGGCCAGCTCCACCGCCTCGGCGGTGCAATTGGCACCGCAGCCGGCCATGATCGGGCGCCGGCCCGCGGCCTGCTCAACCGCCACGCGGATGATTTCGCAATGTTCTTGCACATTCACAGTCGGAGATTCGCCGGTGGTGCCCACCACGCCAATGCAATCGGTGCCCTGCGCGATGTGCCAGTCCACCAGCTTGCGCAGTGCAGCGTAATCGACGCTGCCGTCGGGCAACATGGGGGTGATCAGGGCAACTATGCTGCCGGTAATGGGACGATAAGCCATGGTCTTTCTGGGCAAAGCGGTGAAGCGCGCTATTCTAGCGAGCGCAGACGGTTGCGCGGTGGGCTGATCAAGGCGCCTGCGTCGGCGCCACTTGGTGCGGGTGCGATGGCGGCGATGCGCTGGACAAAGCGTTCTGGCGTATTCAAAAAGCCGTCTTCGTAGGCAACGATGGTCCAGCCAGCACAAATATTTAGCAGTTCGCCGGGTTGCAGCAAAAAATCAGGCCGCGACGGTTTGCCAACGCTGGCGTTGCCTACGGCAAAGGTTTCGTACAGCAGCAAGCCGCCCGCCGCCACACTTTGCAACAACACCGGCAGCAGCGGTCGCCATAGATAGTTGGTGACCAGCACGACGTCAAAGGGGCCAGGCTTACCATCGGTCAGCAATGGCCAGAGGGCGTTTTCGATGTCGGCCGCTAGCACCTGGCCAAACTCACGAGCGTGTTGCAGCGCCTGCGCGTCGCGGTCGATACCGGTCACATCAAAACCCTTGGATGAAAACCAGGCCATGTGACGGCCACGTCCGCAGGCGACATCCAGCACACGCCCACCGGGCCGGGCCAGATGCGTCCAGCGCTGCACCCATTCAGAAGCGTCATTGACGTTCATGGCAACAAAACCATCCCGACGCATGAAAAATGGCTGTCACAAGCGGTCCACGACCCGCAATCCAGTGCGTCCAAATACGTGGATACCGGGTCGTGGCCCGGTATGACAACCGGTTGTTTCACGTCAAAAACGTGCGCAGTCAAAAGCAACCCCAAATCTGGTTGGATAAAGTCATCAAAAAATCCGCCCGGCCGTACATCGCAAAGACCCCTGCCAAGAGCGCCAGCGCAGCCACGGCCAGCAATACTTTGCGCAGACCATGCATGACCTCAGGCCGCCTGCGGTGCTGTGGCACGCACGATGGCGGTTTCCTTGATCGGCAGGTTCACCAGCGCAGCGGCCACCCCCAGCGCGATGGCGATGTACCAAACCAGGTCGTAACTGCCGGTGCGGTCAAACAGGTATCCGCCCAACCAAACGCCCATGAAAGAGCCGATCTGGTGGCTGAAAAACACAAAACCGCTGAGCATCGACAAATGCGCCACACCAAAAATTTGCGCCACCGCCGCGTTGGTCGGCGGCACGGTAGAAAGCCACAACACGCCCATCACGGCCGAAAACACATAGACGCTCATGGGCGACAGCGGCGCCAGCAAAAAGACCGCAATCACGACCGAGCGCGCCAGGTAGATAAACGCCAGAATGTGCCGCTTTTGCAGTCGCTGCCCGAGCCAGCCCGAAGCGTAGGTGCCAAACACGTTGAACAGCCCGATCAGCGCCAGCGAATAGCTGGCCACCTGTGGCGACAAACCCTGGTCTTTGAGGTAGCTGGGCATGTGTACCCCAATGAAAACCACCTGAAAACCGCAGACAAAATAGCCCGCCATCAGCAGCCGAAAGCTGGGGTAGGCAAACGCCTCTTGCAGTGCGTGCAGGATCGACTGCTCGCGAAAATGCCCGGCGCCGTCATTGAAGTGCGGTTCGCGCAACCACCACGCCAGCGGCATCATCAACAGCGCTGCCATGGCGAGCGCCACCAACGCTTCTTGCCAGCCCAGGCTGCTGATCAAAAAGCCTTCGGTGGGCACCATCAGAAATTGCCCAAACGACCCGGCAGCGGCGGCAATGCCCATCGCCATGGATCGCTGACTGGCATGCACATTGCGCCCGATCACGCCATACACCACCGCGTAGGTGGTGGCAGACTGCGCCATGCCGATCAGCACACCCGTGGTCAGCGCAAACACCAGCGTTGAGGTGGCGTAGGCCATGCCCAGCAGGCCCAGCGCATACAGCAACGCGCCACCGACGATGACGCGAAACGCGCCAAAACGGTCGGCCAGCATGCCGGCAAAAATGCCCGCCACGCCCCACACCAGGTTTTGAATCGCCAAGGCAAAGGCAAAGGTTTCGCGGCTCCAGCTTTGCGCTTGCGTGATCGGTTGCAACCACAGGCCAAAACCGTGGCGAATGCCCATCGACAAGG
>JAQTSL010000080.1 GCA_028711355.1 Rhodoferax sp. | reverse complement strand
CCGCCTATGACCACGGCGTGTTTGTAGTGCGTGGCTGCGTCAATCATGGCGTTGGTGTCGGCAATATCGCGGTAGGCAAGCACGCCTGCCAGGTCTTTGCCCGCAATAGGCAGCATGTACGGGTTGGAGCCGGTACACAGCAGCAGGCGGTCGTAGCCGGTGCTGATGGTTTCGCCGGCGGCGTTTTGGGCATGCACTTGGCGTTTGACACGGTCCACCGAGGTCACACGCCAGCCCGCGTGCAAGGTGATGTGGTTGTCTTTGTACCAAGACCAGTCGTTGAGCACAATTTGATCCAGGGTTTGCTCGCCCGCCAGCACCGGGCTGAGCAAGATGCGGTTGTAGTTGGGGTGCGGCTCGGCGCCAAACACCGTGATGTCATACAGCTCGGGCGCTATTTTCAGCAGCTCTTCAAGGGTGCGCACCCCCGCCATGCCGTTGCCCACCATAACCAATTTCATTTTTTTCATCGCTTTGCCTTGTGCGTTTTAAAGAGTCAGTCCAAGCACAGCCATCACCTGACCCAGGTGTCCCACGGGCATCAGCAGGGTTTGGTCATCAAGTCTTGGCACGCCCGTGCTGAACACTTGTCCAACCCGGTTGCCCTCAAAGGTCAATTTGCCGGGGTTGGTGGCCAGCGCTGACCCTTCGACTTCAGAAAACCCGAAGCTGTGTTCCAAATGGGATTGCAGCGCGTCTGGAGCCCACACGTTGACCTGCCTGGCAATGGGCGTAGCCAAAGCGCTCAAAAAGGCCAGCACATAGTGGTTGCCATCAGCACTGCTGCAAGGCACGGCAAAGCCCCGGTTGATGCCCACTTTGAGGGCGCTGTCAGTACGCAAAAAGCCCGAGCCCCGACCCAGGTCGGGCATGAACACGGGCGCTTGGCTGCCCCAGGCACGCCCAGGCAGGCCGGTTCCTGCGCGAAAGCTGGTGTTGCGCGACAAAAATTCAAAGGTGTCGCCGGTGCTGCCGTAGTAGCCTTCTAGCAACGTCAGGTCAACGTTCTCGGTGGGGTCGTTGTGCCACAGTTCAATGGCACCGGCGTGGTCTTGGTCATCGCCACAAAACAGCACGGTCACAGCGCACAGCTGCTCGCCTTTGAAGCTGGGCAAGGCCACGGCGCTGGTCAAACCGTGCGCCAGGGCTGCTGGCGCACGGCGAAACAGGGGCAATTGCAGGTTGATCAGCATCACCGGGTGGCCGCTGTCCCAGGCTTGACCTGGCAAGCCTTCGCCCCGGCCAAAACACAGGGTTTCGCTGCTCGCTTGCAAGCGCTTGGCGTCGCCATAGAAGCCGCCGCCAAATTCAAGCAAGCTATCGGTGGCATCTGGCAGCCAGTATTCAACGGCCCGAATGAAAGTTTTTTTGCTCATGGTGTGTCTCTGACGCTTGATTGGCTGGATTGGTTTGGGTGGGTTCAAGCGGCTTTTTCAACGTGGCTTTGGCGGGTGTACAAAAAGTCGATGACGGCTTTGCGGTACTGCACATACTGTCGGTCTTCCGCCAGGGCCACGCGGTTGCGCGGGCGCGCCAGCTTGACCGACAGCACCTCGCCGATGGTGGCGGCCGGGCCGTTGGTCATCATGACAATCTTGTCGCTCAAGAGCACGGCTTCGTCCACGTCGTGCGTCACCATCACCACGGTGCTGCGGGTGCGGGACACAATTTCCAGCAACTCGTCTTGCAGCTTGGCGCGGGTCAAGGCATCCAATGCGCCAAAGGGCTCGTCCATCAGCAGTACCTTGGGCTCCATGGCCAAAGCGCGGGCAATGCCCACACGCTGTTTCATGCCGCCGCTGATCTCGCCAGGGCGTTTTTGTGCCGCCGGGGTCAGGCCCACCAGTGCCAGTGCCGCATCGGTGCGCGCCATCAGCTTCGCCTTGTTTTCTGAGGGCGCACCGGTGGATTTGTTGGCCGCACCAAAGACACGTTCTACACCCAGATAAACGTTCTCGAAACAGGTCAGCCAGGGCAGCAGCGAGTGGTTTTGAAACACCACAGCGCGGTCCGGGCCGGGGCCGACAATTTCGCGGTTGTCACACAACAAGTGACCCTGGGTGGGCGTGGTCAGGCCGGCAATCAAATTGAGCAGGGTGGATTTGCCACAACCCGAGTGGCCGATGAGCGCCACAAATTCGCCTTTGGCAACCGTCAAGTTCACGTCTTGCAGCGCGCAGAACGGGCCTTTTTTCGTCTTGAACGTTTGCTCAACGCCCACGATGTCGATGAACTTGGTGGTTTGGTTGTCATGCATGGTGTTCCCCTTTTTAATCAGTTGAGGACAGGGCGGAGTGATTAGCTTTTGACTTCTTCAAACGTGAATGCTGTGGCCACCTTGACCAGCGCATATTCCAGAATCAGCCCGACGATGCCAATCACAAAGATGGCGATGATGATGTTTTTGACGTTCAGGTTGTTCCACTCGTCCCAGACCCAGAAGCCAATGCCGACACCGCCGGTCAGCATCTCGGCGGCTACGATCACCAGCCAGGCCGTGCCCACCGCCAGCCGCACGCCAGTGAGCATGTAGGGCAGCACCGAGGGGAACAAAATCTTGGTGACGATCTTCCATTCGCTCAAATTCAGCACCCGCGCCACGTTCATGTAATCCTGCGGCACGCGCTGCACCCCCACGGCCGTGTTGATCACCATCGGCCAGATGCTGCAGATGAAGATCGTCCAGATGGCGGCCGGGTCCGCGCCCTTGAATACCAGCAAGCCAATCGGCAACCAGGCCAAGGGCGAGACCGGGCGCAGCAGGCTGATCAGCGGGTTGAACATGCGACTCAAAAATTCAAAGCGGCCAATCGCAAACCCGGCTGGAATACCCACCGCAGCGGCCAGCCCAAAGCCCACCGCCACGCGTTGCAGACTCATCAAAATGTTCCAGCCCACGCCTTGGTCGTTGGGGCCGTTGCGGTAGAACGGGTCGCTGAAAATCACCACAGCTTGTTTGAACGTGTCGATGGGTGACGGAATGCTGCTGGCGGTGCTGATGCTCACCAGCGCCCAGATGCCAATCAACAACCCCAGCCCCAGCAGGGGTGGCAACACGGCCAGCCACAAAGCACGCCAGTCGAAGGCTGGTTTCTGCAAGCTTTTTGAGGCGTTAGCCCTTGTACCTGCTGCTTGAGTAGCTACTGATTTCATAGTTTTGTGTGGCGCGGTAGAAGCCATTTGCTCAGGGCCAGAGGCTTCCAGTGGCGAGTGAAAAACGGCGCTGACCATGGTCATCTCCTTAGGCTTTAACTTTGAAGCCGTCGGCGTATTTCTTCGGATCTTTGCCGTCCCAAACCACGCCGTCTATCAGTTTGCTGGTGCGCATCACGTCTTTCGGAATCGGCGTTTTGCTGGCCGTCGCGGCTTGTTTGTAAAGGTCAATCTGGTTGATCTGCTTGGCCACTGCCAGGTAGTCGGGGTGCTCTTTGAGCAAGCCCCAGCGTTTGTGTTGCGTCAGGAACCACATGCCGTCAGACAGGTAGGGGAAGTTGACCGCGCCGTCGTTGAAAAACTTCATGTGGTTGGGGTCATCCCAGGTCTTGCCCATGCCGTTCTGGTAGCGCCCCAAAATGCGCTGGTTGATGGCATCCACACTGGTGTTCACGTAGCTCTTGGCGGCAATGGTTTCGGCCATTTTGTTTTTGTTTTGCAGGCCAGCGTCAATCCACTTGCCAGCTTCCAGAATGGCCGCTATGACGGCGCGCGCGGTATTGGGGTATTGCTTGACGAAGTCGGCGGTGGTTCCCAGCACTTTCTCGGGGTGATCTTTCCACACCTCTTGCGTGGTGGCTGCCGTGACCCCAATGCCGTCGATGATGGCGCGGTGGTTCCAGGGTTCGCCCACACAAAAGCCGTCCATGTTGCCCACCCGCATGTTGGCGACCATTTGCGGCGGTGGCACGGTGATGACCTTGGCCCCCGTCATCGGGTTGATGCCGTTGGCGGCCAGCCAGTAATACAACCACATGGCATGCGTGCCGGTCGGGAAGGTCTGGGCGAAGGTGTAGTCGCGTTTTTCAGCGGCCATCAGCTTGGCCAGGCCGGCACCATCCACCGCGCCTTTGTCGGCCAGTTTTTTGGAGAGGGTAATGGCCTGGCCGTTGTGGTTGAGGTTCATCAACACCGCCATGTCTTTTTTAGCCCCACCCACACCCAGGTGCACGCCGTAGACCAGGCCGTAGAGCACGTGGGCAAAGTCGAGTTCGCCGTTGACCAACTTGTCACGCACCCCGGCCCAGCTGGCTTCTTTGGTGGGGGTGATCTTGACCCCGTATTTTTTGTCCAGCCCCAACACGCTGGCCATGACCACACTGGCGCAGTCGGTCAGCGGAATGAAGCCGATCTTGACTTCGGTTTTTTCTGGTGCATCAGAGCCCGCGGCGTACGCCATGGAGCGCAGCGCCGGGCTGATACCCACGGCACCTACCGCGGCGGATTGCAATACAGCGCGGCGGCTGAGGCTCGATCTCAGAAGATCAGTCATGGCAAAGCTCCTTTAAGGAAAATCAGAAATAAAAAAAGCGTCCTCACCGCACAAGTCGCAACGCATGGGTTGCAGCCTGTGGGTGGGGACGCCTTTGTCCTTTTTTGACGGGGCCACCCGCCATTGGGCGGCTTTAGTCAATTGACCATCGTAGGTCACATGGGCATATAAGCAATCCGTGTGCCAACTTCTTGGATGAATATTTTGCTATGAAATTCAAAGCTACTAAAGACGTTTTGACAGTCATTACGGCCGGATTTGTTAAGAATTAGTGGTGCATGTATCGAATGTGTGCAGTGCACCAAATGGGGAAAACCCTGCCCTAAAACGGGGTGTGTTGCCTTAGCCCAGCAGGTCGGCCACGTCGAGCATGCGTTGCGCCACTTCGGCCAGCTTTAAGCCCTTGTCCATGGCGGTCTTGCGCATTTTTTTGAAGGCCTCGTCTTCGCTTAAACCCTGGCGCTGCATCAGCAGGCCTTTGGCGCGGTCAATCAGTTTGCGGTTCTTAAGCTCTGCGCTGAGTTCGTCACGCTCACTTTGCGTGCTGGCCAGGGTTTGCAACAGCGCTTGCTCGTGGGCAAACCGTGCCAGCGCCACATCCAGAATCGGGCGGATGCGCGCACTTTGCAGCCCCGCCACCACGTAAGCCGACACGCCTGCAGTCACCGCAGCGCGGGCGTTTGTGGCATCGTCGTCGTTGGTGAACATGACGATCGGGCGGCGCGCGTCACGCGTGGCCATCACCACGTGCTCCAGTGCGTCACGCGCGTCGCTTTCGGCATCCACAATGATCAGGTCGGGCTGCAACTGTGCAATGCGCTCAGTCAGGAATACATCAGCGGGCAGACTGGCGATCAGGTTGAAGCCGTTTTCCAGCAGGCCAATGCGCAGGCTGCGTGAGCGCTCGGCCTGGTGCATGGCGTGGTCATCGTCCGGGTCGGCAACGTCCAGATCGGGGGCGACAACGACAATTTTCAGGCGGGAATTCATGGTGTTTCAACACGCAAGATTTGCGCCAACACCTCGGCTGCTTCCAGAGATCGGCCGGTGGTTTGCGCACCATCCTGCCGCACCCCCAGAGGGTGTGTACTGTTCGTTGTTACTTGGCAATGGCAGTCTGCGCGAACCGATTCGCAATGTCGCGCAGACGTGAGGCGTTCTTGCCAAAGTCGTACCGGCCTACGCGTGACATGGAACGATAGTGAATTTGCCGCGCTGGTGCGTCCAGCACAAAGCGCACGTCGTCCTTGAAGCCCAGCCAAGGGGTGGTGGCCACCGCGTCGATCTGTTTGTCGGTATGGCTTGTGACCTGCATTTGCGGGTCGTGCAGCAGCAGTTGGTGCAACCGTTCCATGGCCTGCGCGGGCGTGTCGCTAAATGCCAGGGGCGGCAACTCAGACCCTGACCGCGAGTTGACGCAGTTGCTGCTGCGCCGGCAGTTCATATCATTGGTAAGTAGGGTGGCATTCATGGACGTGCTGGCGCGGGTGGTGCTGCATGCAGTCAGTATCATGGTGATGCTGAGGAAGATCATTTTCATAGCATTGAACGCTTTCTTGATAGGGGGTTGAGTCGTCGCTTTGCAAATGCCAAATATTGACCACTTGCGCGAAGAAGCAAGGTACAGGATCAAATATTCTCAATGTCAGGCACGTTTGTTGCTTTGTTTTAATCAAACTATTTCAGTTATCCAATGCAAATCTTCAAACCATTTTTAACCCTGCTGGGTCGTTTAAGTGTCAGCCGCAAACTAACGCTGATCTACCTGCTGGACCTGATCACGGTCATTTACATCTCGGGTATTTTGGTTCACGAGAAATACCTGGCGATAGATTTTGTCCGCAAGGAAATTGTCGGTGTGGCGTATGAGCGCAGCGTACGCCAATTGGTGCTTCCAGCGCTGATTGAAAATGCGCTTAATTCAGCACAAAGCCAAGCGTCTTGGCGCTTGTTCAACGACCAGCGTTTGCAGCATGATGAAGCGCTCAAGACGGCGCAGGCATCTCAGGCGCTGGATAAGGCTTGGCGTGCATATGCGCAGTCCGCCACGCATCTGCCAGCGCAGCGCCAGACCCTGATTGACGATACACGTACCTTGCTGACGACTGTCGCCAATCAGTCCAACCTGATCCTGGACCCCGATCTGGACAGTTATTACTGTATGTCGTTGACGGTATTGCGTTTTCCGGAGTTGACGGCGGTGATGAACGAAACCGCCGTGGCCATGCATCAAGCCAGCCGATCTGCACCCGGGGCCGACTTGCAATCGACCCAACTGCTGATTTTGGCGGGGCGGCTGGATGCCATTCGGCAGGGCATCAGCGCCGATTACTTACAGGCCTATACCGCTGGTTCACCGGCTTTGCGTGCCAGTTTGCTAAACGCTGATCAGGCGCTGGGCAGACACATTGAGCAGATGTTGGGTTTGGTGCGTGATGCGGCGCAGCAGCAAAGAGCGCCAGTTCAATCGGCGGCGTTTGACGACTGGCACCGCAGGAGCCTGCAGACGCTGGCTACCACGTGGCAAAAAACTTCGCAGACGCTTGACGATTTGTTGCAGCAGCGTGTCGATGGGCTGTTTACTCGTATGTGGTTGCATCTGGGCACCGCCTTGCTGCTGTTGATGGGTATTTTGAGCCTGGTCTATACCGTGGCGCGCCAGATTTCCAGCCCGCTCAAGCAACTGGCTGGGGTCGCCGAACAAGTGCGCCAGAGCAGCAACTATGCGTTGCGGGCCGCCTGGAGCAGCCACGACGAGATTGGCCATTTGGTCAACACCTTTAACGGCATGCTGGGTCAGCTTGATGAAGACCGGGCAGTCAAGCAAGAGTTGGCTGCCAGCGCCCGCGCCGCCCAGGCCCAGACCGAGCTGGTGGAGGCGATACCGATTGCGATGGTGGTGACCTCTATCCCGGATCATCAAGTGCTGCATGCCAACGAACCAGCGCAGCCATGGATGGCTGGTTGCACGCTCGACCCCTGGCGTCGGGGGCTGGAGCCAGGCGTGCGTGCCCGGTTTTTTCAGCGCCTGGCAGACCACGACCGGGTTGATGAGTTTGAGGTGCGCTGGCTGGCCGGTGCTGAGCCCTCTTGGGCTGTTTTGTCGGCCCGGCGCATCCGGTTTCAGGGCGTTGATGCCGTGTTGACCAGCTTCACGCCGATCAACGTGCTCAAGCTGATGGAGCAGCGCCTACAGCTTTGGGCCAAGGTGTTTGAAGCCTCGTCCGAGGGCATCGTCATCATGGATGCCGAGCAAAAAATCATCAGTGTCAACCAGGCGTTTTGCAAAGCCACGTCTTACGGGTTTTATGAGGTAATAGGCGAACATCTCACGAGCTTGCTTGGCGCTACGCCCGAGGTCAGTGCCACCGAAATTGGTCAGGAAATTGCCAGCTCCATCGATCGTCGCCATGAATGGCAGGGCGAGGTGCGTCTGACTACTCGCGGTGGCCTGACCTACCCGGCGCTTTTGATGATTTCAGCGGTTCGCGATGATGTCCGGGAGGATCTGGTGTCTCACTACATCGCGATCTGTATTGATATCACTGATCGGAAAAAGGCCGAGGAGCGGGTGCAGTTTTTGGCGCTGCACGATGTGCTGACCGCATTGCCTAACCGTGCCTTGTGCATCCAGACGCTGGACGCCGCTTTGGCGCAGGCTCGCCGCAGCGGTGAGTGCATTGGGGTGTTGTTCATTGATCTGGACCGATTCAAGGCGATCAACGACACCTTGGGGCATCACATTGGCGACGGCTTGTTGCGCTCGGTGGCAGCGCGTTTGCAACAAGCGGTGCGCAGTGGGGATACGGTGAGCCGTTTGGGGGGCGACGAATTCGTGGTGATTTTGCGCGGCCTCAAAGATGCGTCAGACGCCCATCAACAGGCCGAGCAACGCATCATTCCGCTGATTCGCCAGGTGCATCAGGTGCAGGATCACGAACTGTATGTGTCGTGCAGCGTGGGGGTGGCTACCTATCCGCAAGACGGCACCGACCGCGACGAGCTGATGCGCCGCGCCGATGCTGCCATGTACAACGCCAAGTCTGCCGGGCGCGACGGCGCCTGCCTGTTTGACACCTCCATTGACCATGCGCTGCAAGCGCGCCAGACGCTGGAGCAAAACCTCAAGCTGGCGCTGGAGCGGCAAGAGTTCACGCTGCATTACCAACCCAAAATAGACGCCAAAACGCGTGCGATGGTCGGGGTTGAAGCCTTGCTGCGCTGGCACAGCCCGGAACTGGGCCAGGTCTCGCCAGCGCGATTTATACCGATCGCGGAAGAGACTGGCTTGATCAAACCGATTGGTGCCTGGGTGCTGCAGCAAGCCTGCGCGCAATGGGCCGCCTGGCGCGACCTGGGCTATGACCACTGGACGATGGCGATCAATTTGTCTGCCCTGCAATTGGCAGACCCGAGCTTGCTGGACCTGATGCGCGATTGCATCACATTGCATCGCTGCGAACCGGGTCGGCTTGAGTTTGAAATCACCGAATCTCATCTGATGCAAAACCCCAACGCAGCGGCAGGTACGCTACAGGCCATCAAAGCGCTGGGGGTGACGCTGTCGATTGACGACTTTGGCACCGGTTATTCCAGCCTGGCCTATCTGAAGCGCTTCCCGATTGACAAGCTCAAGATTGACCAGTCTTTTGTGCGTGATATGCAGCACGATCCGGCTGACTTGGCGATTGTGCGTGCCACCATTGCGCTGGGGCACGAGCTGGGTCTGAAGCTGGTGGCCGAGGGCGTTGAAACCCCCGGTCAAGCGCAACAGTTGACGGTACTGGGAGTCGAAGAGTTGCAGGGCTACTGGTTTTCACGCCCGCTGGAGGCGAACGCGTTGCTGCAGTGGGCTAGCCAGCCGCACGACACGTTGGATCGCCGCGCGTAACTATCCCCCCAACGCCTTGAACAAAGTAATCTGGTTTTGTAACACCGCCAGCCGGGTCAGTACGCTGCCCTGTTGCGCGGCAAACAGGCTGCGCTGGGCATCGAGCCAGTCAAGCTGACTGGCAACGCCGTTGTCCAGGCGCAACCGCGTCAAGCCATGGCGGGCGGTCTCAGCCGCCAGCAAGGCTTGCTGTGCGTCAAGCTGGCGGGTTAGCGTGGCACGGCTGGCCAAGGTATCCGCTACTTCTCTGAACGCACTTTGAATCGCCTTTTGGTACTGCGCCACGGCGATGTCGCGGCCAACTTGGGATGCTTCCAGGTTGGCCTGGTTGCGCCCGCTGTCGAATATCGGCAACACCAATTGCGGAGCTAGCGTCCAGCCCCACGAGCCGTCTTTGAACAACGCCGACAAGTCGCTGCTGGCCGAGCCCACACCGGCTGTCAGGCTGATGCGCGGAAAGAAAGCGGCGCGCGCGGCACCGATGTTGGCGTTGCTGGCGATCAGGGCTTGCTCGGCGGCTAGGATGTCCGGGCGGCGCGTCAGCAGGTCAGACGGCAGCCCGGCGGGCAGTTCGGCAAACTGTTGGCGGGCCAGGCCGCCTGATGGGGCGGTCTTGAGCTGCGCTAGCGCGGACTCAGGCAGCGGCTGACCCAACAGCAGAGTCAGCGCGTTTTCGTCCAGTGCCCGTTGGCGCTGTTGCTGCGCCAGGGTTACGCGAGCGTTTTCCAGCAGGGTTTGGGCCGAGTGCAGATCCAGGTCCGAGGCGGCGCCGTGCTGGCGCTTGAGGTTCACCAACTTGAGTGATTCAGCACGTGAGGCCAGCGTTTGGCTGGACGTGGCCAGCAATTCTTCGTCGGCCAACAGCGCCAACCAGCTTTGCGCCACGGTAGCGGTCAGGCTGATGCGCGCGGTTTGTGCGGCCTGCGAGGTGGCCAGGTAGTACGCCAGGGCCTGTTCCTTGAGGCTGGCGACACGGCCAAAAAAGTCCAGTTCATAAGCCGTAACCGTCAAACCCGCGGCATAGGCGCTGTTGATGCCGCCCGCACTGGTGGGGGTGCGCGCGCCGGTGACGGCGGCATTGAGCGTGGGGAACTGGTCGGCACGGCGAATGCCAAGCTGGGCGCGGGATTGTTCAATGGTGAGAGTGGCCACGCGCAGGTCGCGGTTGTTGGCCAGCGCAGTGTCGATCAGTTGCCGCAGAGTCGGGTCGGTAAAGTAGCTCGGCCCCTGCGGTTTGGCTGCTTGCAGGCCCAGAGCCCCAAGTTGCGCCGAGTCTGGCCACTGCGCCGCCACCGGCGCAGCAGGCCGCTCATAGCGCGGCATCAGGCTGCAACCAGATGCAAAAATAATAGCTGCCAGCGCAGGTGCAGTAAGCGCTAGCGGCCTAAATAGCTTGTAACAATCAGACGTCGGTATGGACCCCCAGGTGCGCGGCCTGCTCGGCGTGGATGACTTGCTGGCGCGCGCTGCCGTGGAAAAAACTGCGCACCACGACAAAAAAGATCGGCACAAACACCACCGCCAACGTGGTGCCGCTCAGGATGCCGCCAATCACCCCGGTGCCAATGGCGCGCTGGCTGGCCGAACCGGCGCCGCTGGACAGCGCCAGCGGCAGCACACCCAGCGTGAACGCCAGCGAGGTCATCACGATCGGTCGAAAGCGCAGGTGCGCCGCAGCCAGCGCCGACTCGACCACGTTCTTGCCCTGCGCTTGCAGGTCTTTGGCAAATTCGATGATCAAAATAGCGTTTTTGGATGACAAGCCAATGATGGTGATCAAGCCGACCTGAAAATAAACGTCGTTGGCATAGGCGCGTAAGAGTGTCGCCACAATCACACCCAGCACGCCCAGCGGCACCACCAGAATGACAGCCAGCGGAATGCTCCAGCTCTCGTACAGCGCGGCCAGGCACAAAAACACCGCCAAAATGGCAAAGCCGTAGAGGATGGTGGCTTGCGAACCGGCCAACTTTTCTTCGCGCGAGGTGCCGGTCCATTCATAACCAAAACCGGGCGGCAGTTTGGCCGCCAACGCTTCCATCTCAGCCAGCGCCGCGCCGGTGCTGAAACCGGGCGCCGCACTGCCGCTGATGCGCATCGCCGGGTAGCCGTTGTAGCGCACCGTCTGCATGGCACCCGTGACCCAGCGCGTGCTGGCAAAGGCGGACAAGGGCACCATTTGCCCCTTGTTGTTGGCGACGTTCAATTTAAGTAGGTCGTCGGGCTGCATCCGTGCCGGCGCATCGGCCTGCACCACCACGCGTTGCAAGCGGCCGGCGTTGGGAAAGTCGTTGGCATAGGCCGAACCCAGCGCGGTGCTGATGACGCTGTTGATGGCATCGAACCCGACGCCCAGCGCGGCGGCCTGGTTGCGGTCGATGTCGAGCTGCAATTGCGGCGCGTCTTCCAGACCGTCCGGGCGCACCTGGGTGACGACTTTGCTTGCGCCTGCCGTGCCCAGCATCTGGTTGCGCGCCGCTAGCAGCGCCGCGTGGCCCAGCCCGGCACGGTCTTGCAGCCGCATGCTAAAGCCGCTGGAGGCGCCAAGCTCCGGAATCGGCGGCGGGCTCAGTGGAAAGATGAACGCATCGCGCACGCCCATCAAGGCACCAAACGCGCGCCCGGCCACCGCTTGGGCCGAACTGCCGGGTCCCGTGCGCTCAGACCAGTCTTTGAGGGTGATAAACGCCAGCGCAGCGTTTTGCCCCTGGCCCGAGAAGCTGAAGCCCAGCACGCTGACCATGTCCTTGACTTCGGGTTGCTTGAGTATGAAATCTTCGACCTGCTGCATCACCGCCAGTGTGCGCTCACGCGTGGCACCTGGCGGCAACTGCACATTGACCAGCATCGTGCCCTGGTCTTCGTTGGGCAGGAACGAGGTTGGCAGGCTTTTGTACATCCAGGCTGCAGCGGCAAGAATGGCCAGGTAAATCACCAGGTAGCGCGCGGCATGCGGCAGCAGT
>JAQTSL010000079.1 GCA_028711355.1 Rhodoferax sp. | reverse complement strand
GGCTGATTTTTGCTCTGAAGTTAAGAGCTGCTCTAGCACATCCGCCTTGGGCTGATGGCAGATTTTTCTCGTAAAAGTGCCGTCCTCGGCTTTGCCTTTGCGGGTGTCCACGATGGCGATGGCTGAGCCATCGGCCGATGTCAACGTGCCGCTGTCACCGGCTTGCCCGCCGCCCAGCGGGTAAAACACGGTGCGGTCGAGCACGATGCCTTGGGCGGTGATGGCGGTCACGTTGGCGGTGCACTCGGTCAGGTAAGCGTCTTGGCGAAACAGGTCTTGTGTCATGTTGCCCATTTTCGCCTCAGTTTGGGGTAAGCATGCCGTTCGCATCAGCGCGTCGGGCGGCGGTGGCCGACCTCTTACACTCATTGCCTTGACAAAACTCCGCTCTGAAACTACGCCATGACGACAGCAAACCTGCCAGCCTGCCCGCAATGCACGCTAGAAAACACCTACCCCGACGGCGACAACTACATTTGCCCCGATTGCGGTTTTGAATGGCCGCAAACGGCTGCGGCCTTTCAAGAAGAGGGCAGCAAGGTCATCAAAGACGCCAACGGCAACCCGCTGGCTGACGGTGATAGCGTCATCCTGATCAAAGACCTCAAGGTCAAGGGCTCGTCGATCGTGCTGAAAAAAGGCACCAAAATCAAGGGCATCCGCCTGCCCGACGGTGCCGGTGACCACGAGGTGGACTGCAAGACCGATCAGGGCGGCTTCATGCTCAAGGCCGAATTCCTGAAAAAGGCCTGAGCGCTGCCATGAAACCTGCCTCTGGCTATTGGGCCGATCTAACCACTCGCGACTTTGCCGCGTTACAAGCCAGTGGTGCGGTGGCGCGCACTATCGCCGTGCTGCCGGTGGCTGCCACTGAGCAACACGGCCCACACCTGCCATTGAGTGTCGATACGAAGCTGGTCGATGGCGTGGTGGCCGCCGCCATCCCCCATCTGGGCGCATCGTTGTTCACGTTGTTTCTGCCAACGCAGTCGGTTGGCTTAAGCGTTGAACACGCACGCTTTGCCGGTACGCTGACGCTCAAAAACGAGACGATTTTGCGGCTTTGGACCGATATTGGCGAATCGGTCGCCGCCGCTGGCGTCAAAAAGCTGCTGATCTTCAACGCGCACGGCGGCAACGTCAGCGTGATGGACCTGGTGGCGCGTGACCTGCGCGCCCGGCTGGACCTGCTGGTGTATAGCGTCAGTTGGTTCAACCTGCCGCTATATGACGGCCACGAGCACGACGTCAGCACGCTGTTTGACGCGGGCGAGCACCGTTTTGGCATTCACGGCGGCGCCATCGAAACCTCGATGATGCTGGCGCTGGACCCGGCGCACGTGACGATGCAACACGCGCAAGATTTTGGCTCGACCTCGCAGCAGCGCGCGCAGCGCTTTGCCATTCTGGGCAACGGCAAGAGCGCCAAGCTGGGCTGGCAGATGCAAGACATCAACCCGGCCGGTGCGGCCGGTAATGCCAGCGCTGCCAGTGCCGACAAAGGCCATGCGGTGGTGGATGCCGCCGGTCGGGCGCTGGCGCGGCTGCTGGCAGAAATTGACCAGTTGCCGCTCGACACGCTGGTTGCGCGGCCCAATCTGGACTAACTGGTATGACCAAAGAGTCGTCTCGAAGGATGGAATACAGACCCCTGGTATCAGCCGCAGAAATGGGGTCAGAGCCCAATTCGGTACATTTGCCTCAGGCAAGTTCGAACCTATTGCCCCGAATTGGGATCCGACCCCATTTCTGCTACCGCCTACGCCAATCCAAACGTTATCGGGTCGCGGTGTTTCAACCTCAATGAATCCATATGACCTGTTCGCGCTGGGTGCGGCGGCCTGCTGGGCCGTGGGCAGCGTGATGTCGGTCACACCGTCGCGCCACCTGGGCGCGTTTGCCTTTACCCGCTGGCGCATGGCGATGGTGGCGCTGATGTTGTGGAGCGTGGTGGCGGTGCAGGGCAGTTGGGCCACGTTTGACGCGCACGCCTGGGGCATCATGGCCATCAGCGGCCTGGTCGGCATTTTCATTGGCGACACGGCGCTGTTTTCGGCCATCAACCGGCTCGGGCCGCGCCGCGCCGGTGTGCTGTTTGCCACCCATGCCGCTTTCAGTGCGGCGCTGGGCTTTGCCCTGCTGGGTGAACGCATGAGCGCGCAGGCCTTTGTCGGTGCGGTGCTAACGCTGGCAGGGGTGATGACCGCGATGGCGTTGGGCCGCCACAAGGACGAAACCCACGCCTGGGAGCTCGATCGCGGTCATGTCGGGCTGGGGGTGGCGCTGGCGCTGGTGGCAGCGCTGTGCCAGGCGGTCGGCTCACTGATTGCCAAACCAGTGATGGCCGAGCAGGTGGACCCGGTGATGGCCTCTGCCGTGCGCGTCACCATCGCCACCGCCGCGCACGGCGTGCTGCTGCTAACCGGTTTTGCTGGTGCGCGTGCTACCCAGGCGCCGACCGCGCGGGTGCTGGGGCAAACCGCGCTGAACGGTTTCATCGCCATGGGCATTGGCATGACGCTGGTGCTGCTGGCGCTGGAAAAAGGCGACGTCGGCATGGTCGCGATTTTGTCGTCGGTGTCGCCAATTTTGGTGTTGCCGCTGCTGTGGCTACAGTTGCGCCGCGCACCAGCGCCGGGGGCCTGGATCGGCGCAGCGCTGACCGTGCTGGGCACCGGGCTGATTTTGTGGCGCTAAGAAGGTTTGCCGGTCTGACCACTGGCGTCGTGCGAAGGAGGTAGCAGAACTGGGGTCAGATCCGGCCGCGCAGCGCAACGGCTCTGACCCCAGTTCTGCGGGTTGGACAAAATAAGCTGTATTTCATGCTGCGGGGCGGCGGTACGGCCGTGTAGTTAGAAGCAAGCACCTAAGTTTTTTGCTGCAATGCAACAAAAACTGCTTGCATGCCCCTGGGTTATCCCTATAATTCGTTCCATGCTGCACCGCAACATAATTGTCAAGTGCAGCTAATGAGTCCCCTAAACCCTTTTGAAAGTTTGCATCATGTACATCACCGCTGACCAAATCACCACCACCGCCAAAACCAACTTTGACACCGCCAAAAGCTTGTCAACCAAGACCTTCGCCGGTTTTGAAAAGCTGGTTGACCTGAACCTGGCCGCTTCCAAGGCCTTGCTGACCGAATCGTTTGCCAACGCGCAAGCCCTGCTGGCCGCCAAGGACGTGCAGCAAGTGCTGGCATTGCAAACCGGTCTGTTTGCCCCCGCCGCCGAAAAAGCTGCTGCTTTTGGTCGCCATGTCTATGGCATCGCCGTTGAAACCAGCGCCGAATTCACCAAAGCGCTGGAAGGCAAAGCTGTTGAAGGCCAAAAGGCGTTTAACCAAGTGATGGAAAACGTCGCCAAGAACGCACCGGCTGGTTCTGAGTCCGCCATGGCTGTGCTCAAGAGCGCCCTGGCATCCAGCCAAAGCGCCATTGAATCGGCGCAAAGTGCCGCCAAGCAGGCGCTGTCCATGGCCGAAAGCAACGTCACTGCCGTGACCGAGCAAGCGCTCAAAGCCGCGGCTACCGTTAGCAAGAAGGCCTGAGACCTGTAACAGTTGGCATTTTCTTCGGGGGCCATTTGGCCCCCGATTGCTGAAATGAACCCTGGGCCGACAACCCGACGCAACCCAGTCGAAACGATACAAGGGTAAAGTCGTCATCCTGGTCTTGTTGGCCTGACTCGTGATGTCAGCGCCGCCCTACCCACCCCCCGCAGGCTGTCTGGCCCCGCCGGTGAGCGGCAGGCGATAGACAAACTTCCAGTCGCGGTAGCTGTAGGGCGCGTCTTCTAACGGGGTCAGTTGCACGGCAGACGACGCCGCTGCCAGCGGTTGCAAGCCGCTGGTCGGTGCTTGGCCCCGCGCCTGCTGGCGTTGCAGGGCCAGCTCAAAGTCTGCGTCGGCTGCGTCAAACTTTGCGCGCTTTTGCGGCTCGCGCTCTGACAGGCTGTGCACGCCCATGATGCCGCCTTCGGGCGCCAGCACCAAGCCCCAGTCGGCTTTGCCGGTGATGGGGTCCACATACAGGCGGCGCAAATGGTGCCGGGGCGTGGGGCTGCGGCGGTCTTGCAGCAAGTCGGCCAGCGTGGGCGGGTACCGGCCCGCGTTTGGGCCAGTCTGCAAATAGCTTTGTATGGCCTGGCGAAACTGGTGGCCAATAAACAGCAACTCGGCCTCGCGCTCGGCGCGCTCGGTCGAAGCCAACAGCCGCGCGGCACCAACCGCACCCAGGCCAAAAAAAACCACCGCAATCAGCAGGCCAATATAGGTCAGGCCCGCTTGCTGGCGGCTACCAGTTGGCATACGCTTCGCCCAGCCTTGACTCGCCCGGCGCGCCGCTACGCACGTCATAAACGGCGCCCGCGTCGTCGCTGCCGGGCATGGGCACCAGTTGCCAGGTTTCGGTGCTTTCGGTGATGGGGTCAGCAGGCACGGCGCGCAGGTAATTTTTTTCGACCAGGTCGGTCAACGCCTGCGGATAGACACCGCGGTCGGCATGAAACTGGTCAATGGCTTCGCGCATTTGCGACAGGCTGGACTTAAGGGCTGCCTCACGCGCGTCATCCACGCTGCGCAGGTAGCGTGGCGCGGCAATCGACAGCAGCGTGGCGATGATGGCCATCACCACCAGCAGCTCGATCAGGGTAAAGCCCCGCCTGAGCCAATTACCAGTCACGGTACGCTGCGCCATTGCTGCCGGTGCCTGGGTTGAGTGAATAAACGTCAAACACATCGTCGCCCGCCTGGGGCTCAGAGGGTGGCGACGCGTAGCTGCGCAGGCCCCACATATCACCCTCTGCGGTATCGGCTGGGGCAAACGGGTCACGCGGGAGGCGCCGCAGGAAGTAGATTTTGCGGGCATCGGGGGTTTTGGCGTCGGCCACGCCGTCGATCAGCGCGGCCAGGTCGGGCGGGTAGCCGCTGCTGTCCACCTTGCGTGGGATGCGCCCCTCTATCGTGGCCTGGTGATAAGCGTCAATGGCGCTGCGAATGCTACGCAGCGCGTGGCGCAGTTCACGCTCTTTCAGGCGGTGTTCGCCATACTGCACAAACGGGATCGCCGCGCTCGCCAGAATGCCGACAATGGCCACCACCACCACCATTTCGACCAGGGTAAAGCCGGTGGTTTTGCGCTGCCGAAAAAGGTGTGGAATCGTCACGGTTTGAGTTCATTAACCCGCCGGTGCGGGGCTACGTATGATAGTGGTGCTTGACTCATTTTTTAAAGGGAAGATTGTTAACCATGAAACGTGTGAATTCTCTGATGGCCGGGCTTGTGCTGTTATGCAGTTTGCCGGGGTTGACGCTGGCCCAAAGCAAGCCAACACCTGCTGCAGCCGCACCAGCCAGCGCAGCCTCTGCTGCCAAAGTGGTGTTGCCACCCGGCATTACCGAAGAGATGCTGGCCCCGCCGCCGGTGCCCAGCTTTATGCTCAAGCCACCCGCCAAACCGCTGACGGTCGAGCAGATGGTGCAGCAGGCGCGCGAGGCTGAGCTAAAAGCCGGCATCAAACCGGCTGCGGCAGCGTCGCAACCGGCGCGCTAAGCTTTTGGCAGCAAAGCCATCCTACCGCCTGAAATACAGTTTATTTTGTACAACCCGCAGAATCGGGGTCAGAGCCGTTGCGCTGCGCGGCCGGATCTGACCCCGATTCCGCTACCACCTACGCAGTAAATGCCGCTACTGGGTGGGCGCCATGCAGGCATTTCCCTTAGCCCACGCTGTCGGCCAGCTCAAAAATGGGCAGGTACATCAGCATCACGATGCCGCCAATCAGCACGCCGATCACGATCATCATCAGCGGCTCCATTAGCCGGGTGGCGCGGTCAACGGCGCGCTCCAGTTCGGCATCCATAAAGTCGGCGGCGCGCTCCAGCATGTCGCCCATCTGACCAGATCGCTCGCCCACCGCCAGCAGGCGGTCGCTGACCACGGTGGTAAAGCCCTCGCGCTGCAACGCCATCGAAATGGGTTGGCCCTCACTCACCGTGGCAATCACCCGGTCGATGCCCTGGCGCGAACGCAGCGGTGCCATCGACGCAATCATTTGCAACGAGCGCACCGCAGGGATGCCACCACGCAGCAGCATACCCAGTGCGCGGTACAGCCGCACCAGCTCAAACTGGTGAATGCGCTGCCCCAGCCACGGCAGTTGCCAGGCCATACCGGTCAGCCAACTGCGCATGGCCGGGTGCAGCAGCAGCGTCAGCCCGGTACCCAGCACCACGCCCGTCAGCAGCAGCGCGGTGAGGGGGTTATCAGAGATCGCCAGCCCCAGGCGAATGACCAGGCGCGACAAATACGGCATCGACTCAAGCCGGTCGATAAACACCACGCTGAAACGCGGCACCACGTAGCCCAGCAAAAACGCCACCACCAGCCCGCCCAGAGACAACAGCAGCGCGGGGTAAATCAGCGCGCCCACCAGGCGGCTGCGCAGGGTCTGAAACTGGGTCTCATAGGCTACAAAACGCTTGAGTGCCTGGGCCACGCCACCGGTCTGTTCGCTGGCCTCGATGGCTGCCTGAAACAGCGGCGGAAAAATCTGCGGCCATTGCGCCAGCGTTTGTGAAAACGACATGCCCGACTGCAAACTGGCCTGCAATTGCGCCAACACGGCGTGCTGGCGGCTGTCTTGCTCTTTTTCAGTGAGGGTGGCCACCGCCTCGACCAGTTGCAAACCGGCTTCGAGCAGCGACAGCAGTTGCTGGCAAAAAATCAGCAGCGGAAAACGTGCTGCTCCGGTTGGCATCATCCTGGTGTCATTTGCTGATGTCGGCGGCCTCACCCTCGCCGCCGGGTGCGCCGTCTTTGCCCAGCGAGCTGATGTCAAAGTCGCCATTGGCGCCCGGGCTGCGATAGACATAGGCGTTGCCCCAGGGGTCAGGCGGCGGCATCTTTTTTAGATACGGCCCCTGCCAGCGTGGCTCGGACGCTGGGCGCACATACAAGGCGTTCAGACCCTGCTCGTTGCTGGGGAACTTGCCCACGTCCAGCCGGTACTGCTCCACCGCTTTCTCAAAACCGTCAATCTGGGCCAGCGCTGCCTTGACTTCTGACTTGCCAATTTGGGCAAAGTAGCGCGGCCCTACATAACCCACCAGCAGCCCGATGATGACCATCACCACTAGCAGCTCGATCAGCGTAAAGCCGCGTTGCTTGCCCGATGGCTTGAAGGTCATGGTTTATTGACCCAGAAGCCCATGCCGGGTGCAAGTGTGCCCGTTGTACCAAAGTCAAGATAGCTCTTGCCAAACGTGTAGGCTGCCAGGCCGTTTGAATTGTCGAGCGATGGCGCATAAAAATACCACGATGACTTGCCGCTGTCCCAAGCCCACAAAGTAGTCAGTATTGGTGCCGCCACAGTACCTGCGCTAGGCGGCGTTGGGCTCAAAGCATTGTTGAATGCCCGTGGAGTTTTGTTGTCGCCAATTGAAATCAAGCTCCAACCCGACCCCAAAGTAGTTGCAAAAGAACCGGAGCTTACGGCAGTCGCATTCGGCAAATTAACAGTGAATGGGTTGAGCGCATTGACCCAGAAACCCTCACCTCCAGCAATGCTTGTCAGGACATCATATTGCTTGTTCGCTGCATAGGTTGCCAAATTTGCAGCAGTCATGCTTGGTGCATAAAACGCCCACTTGCTGGTGGCAGGCACCCATTTCCAGACCGTGGTGACATTGGACGTGCCAAATGCAGTTGCTACATCAATCGCTGTAGAGGTACTGTTACCCAGCAGGTTCCAGCCCGACACTACATTCACTACAGCGCCGCTTCCCGTGCCGCTGCCACCTGAACCCGTGCATTGGTAGCAGAACGGAATCCAATATTGCGCCGCGTGCATCACGTTGGAACCCTCCACTGTCGTAACGGCCAACTGGTAGTGGGTGTTAGGAGTCAGCGCCGGGCCGGTATAAGTCATGGGCGACGTGGCATCGCCAACAAACCACAACTGCTGGGTCGAATAACCCGCAGCATTGAGCGGCCACAGATTGGACTGAACCCGGGTATTGGCAAGCCCGGCCAGCGGATTGGTAAAGCTGACCGAAGTGAAGTTCGACACGTCGGCGTTGGCCGCCAATGAAACCGCAGTTGGGTAAGCCGCAGCATCGGCAAACTTATCAACTGTGAACGTGGCAACGTTGCTGCCACCGTTAGCGTAGGTGACAGTTGAAGTGCAATCAAACGGTGTGGCGGGTTGGGTCGTGCCCAAATTAACGTTGTACCACTCGTGGCCGCCGCCACTGTTGATGGCAGTTCCAAAAGACCCAGAAGCCGATTTGCCACCTGGACAAGCGATGGCGTAAGAGGCCATGCCGTCGTTAGGCGTTCTTGGGTAACTCACACCGACGCCAAAATTTTCGGCACCTACACCTGAATTGCGGGCAATAAACAATTGCTCAAAATTAGGCCCGGCGACCGAAGAGTCGGTAAAGGTAAACAAACCCGCACCGCGCGTCGCCACATAACCCCCGGTGTTGGTCGCCATTGCCGAGTTCACCAGGTTGGTGGTCAAGCCGGTGCTTTCGCGGGTCCAGGTTGCACCACCGTCATGGCTGACAAACAAACCACCCGCCGTGCCGGGCTCCCAGACGGCGGCAACCAATGTCTGGTCAGCGTTTGACGTACCCACAAAACGGACATCACGCACCTTTTTACCAGCCATGCCGGCCAGTTGGGTCCAGGTGGCCCCTGCGTCAAGCGACTTCCAGACACCGCTGGAAGAAAGTGCTGCGCCCAAGGCATCGGTATTGAAAACACCCGCATAAATTGTGCTGTTGGTCAACGGATCAGCCGTGACCCCGCCGCTTGGTACGGTTTGGTTTGCAGCGTTTTTGGGCGCAAACACCAAGACCCAATTCAAACCGCCGTCGGTGGTTTTATAGACGCCCGCATCGGTCGAGATGTAACCCAGTGAACCATAAAAGTCCATGCTGTTGACAAACAGCGCATTACCACTCAAGCCGGTATTGCGCGCGGCCCAATTGGCACCGGCATCGCTGGTGTAATAAACCCCATCGCCATAAAGCCCCAGATAACTGTTGTTAGCGCTGGCCCCGTCGCCCACAAACTTGGGGTTGCGACCCACCAGGTTGGTGGGCAGCCCCGTGTTAATGGCCTGCCAGGCATTGGTGCTCGCATTGAACTTGTAAACACCTTTGTTGCTGGTGGTTGCATACACGGTTGCCTCGCGCACCTTGACCTGCCCATGCATCATGCTTGGCAGGCTGGGCATCTTGGTCCATTGCGTGCCAATGAGCTTATAGACACCGTCGGCGGCAGAGGCGTAGATAGTGCCAGCGTTGTCCGTCTTGAGGTTAGTGGTCCAGCCGCCGGGTAGGCCGGTATTGCCAGCGCCACCCCAAGTCACACCCCCATCGGTGCTCTTGCGCAGCCCCGCCAGTGTTTCAGCTACCAATGCACCAGAAGTCAGATCACTAGGTGATACCCCTCTGACCGATGGCAACACGCTATCTGCAAAGGCCAAAGTCCAAGACGCACCACGATTGTTTGATTTGTAGGTGCCGTCGCCGTCAAGCGACAAATACAGTGTGCTGGTGTTGCTGTCCCAGCGCATACCAGCCGCCGGAACCGGGTTGGCCGGCAAACCGCTGTTGCTGGCCGTCCAGTTGACGCCCCCATCTTCAGATATAAAAACGCCAGCCCCCTCTACGGTAGCCAGCAAACGTGTCACCTCGGTGGTGGCGCCAGTGGGCGTGTAAAACAACGCTCGCACGTTATAGACTACTGCCCCATTCGGCCCGCTGGGGCTGGTTGGCAGGGCGGTCCAAGAAGAACCAGAGTCCAGCGATTTGTAAAGGCCTTGATTGGTCGCGGCAAGCAAAAAGTCCACGCCAGAACTGGTCCGGGTGATTTTGTTAATCGAATTGACACGCACGTTGGTTGGCAGACCACTGGCCAGAGTCCAGGCTTGACCCACATCGGCAAAATAAACGCCACTGGCACTTTGGCAATCGGTACCGGCCAGCAGCCGCGACGTTAGCCCGGTCAACGCTGTGACGTACGTGCAGCCCAGCCCGTTGTTGATCGGCCCCCAATTGGCGCCTGCATCCAGCGACTTGAAAACACCGCCGCCGTAGGTACCCGCATACGTAGAGTACGGCGTGACCGCAGTGTTAATCACGCCAGACTTGACGCTCAAATTGGTCAAGCCATTGTTGGAGGCGGCCCACACGCCAGTGCCGCTCGCCGATTTGTGAACGCCACCCCCTTCGGTCATGATCCAGGCCGTGCCATCGGGCGTGCCTTGAGCAAAGCGCACCAAACCTCCATAACCCGGCGTACCCGGCCCGGTCACTTGAGCCCAGTTGGGCGACTGCGCAAGACTTGATCCGATCAAACCCAAAAAAGCCGCTGCGGCGGCAAACCATAGCTTGGTAACAAACCCGTGGTACGTATTCATGGTGGTTCCTCAAGGTTGGTGAGCGCGCATGATACTCAAAAACGGCATTTGTTAGACTGTCATGGTCTTTATTACAGGGGAAGGTCATGCAAATGAACAGAGTTCATGGTTTGGTTGTGTCAAGCTTGTTGCTGCCCGCTTTGGCCAGCGCAGCCACGCTCAACCTTTTGGCCAACTGGAATCTGGTGGGCAACAGCGACACCGCCGCCATCGACGTGGCAACCCGGTTTGCAGACAGGACCAAAATCGTTACTGTGTGGAAGTGGAACAAAGCCAGCGACTCTGGCAAATGGGCGTTTTATGCGCCTTCCATGACCACCGTGGACCTAAACGCTTATGCCGCCAGCAAGGGCTATGACGTGCTGACCAACATCGGACCCAAAGAAGGCTTCTGGGTCAATGCGGTTACTGCCACCGTGCTAACTGATCTGCAAGCTACCCCGCCCACCCCCGGTTCAGCCGCTGCCAGCCTGCAAGAGGCCGACCTGGCGCAGGGCTGGAACCTGGTGGCCAGTGCCGACAACAAAAACCCGTCGCAACTCAACACCGGTCTGGCCAGTAACCTGAGCGCTGCGGGCAAGGCCATCAGTACGGTGTGGTCGTGGAAGGCCGACACGTCGCGGTGGCGGTTTTTTGCCCCCAGTCTGGAAACCGGTGGTGGGTTGGCCGCTTACATCGCCAGCAAAGGCTACTTGGGGTTCGCCACCGCACCCAGCGCCACCGACGGCATCTGGGTCAACATCGGGCCCTACACCCCTGGCACGGTGGACACCACCGCGCCGCTCACCTTGGCCAAGACTTTTGTCACAGCGCTGCGCAGCAATGCCATGGCACTGGACGCGACCGATCTGTCTCTGCAAACCGAGCTGCAAGCGGTGGCCAACGATCTACAGTTTCGCACCGCACCGGTGGCTGGTAGCAGCGTCAATGTGCTTGATATGGCCATGCAGGCCGCGCAGTTTTATAACGATGTGATTAAGAATTCAACCGCACCGTTTGTGCAAAGCAAGACTTTTTTTGACACGTCATATGGGATACCGGTAGCCCCCAACGACTATGCAGACCCTGGTTTCTTTGGTCCGACGGTTGGCGGCTGCACTTTTTACAGCGATACCGATTTCAACATTGCGTCAACCAGCAAAGCCGACGCCAACTATGTGGCCTGTGGTTCATCCGAGCAGTACAACGACTTGATAAAACCAACGGATTCCAATGGTTTATTCAAACAATGCACCACTGTAGGCGAACCCTGCGGCACCCGTTGGTCGTATCGGGTGCGTTTGCAGCCGGATGCGGCTGATGCCAATAAATTTACCGTCCATACCATGACGCGCAAAGCCGATCTGACCGTCAAGACCTTGACCTATTCGTATTCGGCTCCTGGCACCGGTCAATGGGTCACCGGCGCCACAAGCTGCCCCACTGACGCAAGTTATTGCCAGCCATCGCCCACCTCTTACAACGAGGCCAAAACCCATTACGGTGCCGCTTTTCCCGGCAACGCCGCCACGCTGACCACCCAGCGGGATGCCAGTGGTCAAATCACGGCGGTCAGCTTGAGCGGAGAACTGTCGCCCGCGTTCAGCATTCAGAGCCAATCGTATTCGTACTGGGATTCAACCACCAACACACAGCGCTATTTCCCCAACCAGGTCGCCACCGTGCTGGGTGACAAGCACAACGTAGCGTTGTCGGCAGACCTGACGCAAACCGCTGGCATTTACAAAATGGCGTTTTCGGGCTCAATCGAATTGATCAAGGCAGGCGTACTGGAAACCCGCCTAGCGCTCGATACCGGCTCTTACGTGCTGACCAGCCCGCCCAGCATGGGCGGCACAACCCCGCACGACGGCAGCCAGGAAATGGTGCTCAAGCTCAGCGGTGGCTCAGTGGCCAGCACAATCAACGGCGAGCTC
>JAQTSL010000383.1 GCA_028711355.1 Rhodoferax sp. | reverse complement strand
CGGCAGGGTTGGGCACGGTGCTGTAGCTCAAGCCCAGCTTGCCATCTGCGGCATCGGGCATGGTCACGTCGGTCCCCAGCATGCCGTCCTGGCTGGCGTTCAAAGCACTGGCAGCGGCACTGGTGCAACTGGTCAGCACGTTGCTGCCGGCTGCATAGCACTGGCTGGCGGTGGTGCCGGTGTCGGTAAGTGCCGGTGAAACACACTCGCCGCGCCGCAGGAATTGCGGTGCCGTGCAAATGGGTGCGATGCTGATGCTGGATTGGGTCGTATTGCTTGCACCCAGCGCGTCGGTCACCGTCAGGCTCACGGTGTAATTGCCCACTGTGGCAAAAGTGTGGGTGGGGTTGAGCAAAGTGGCGCCCTCTTGCGCGGCGCTGCCGTCACCAAAGTCCCAGCGGTAGTTGGCAAGGGCCCCTTCCACATCGCTGGAGCCGGTGGCGGCAAAGCGGAGCACCTGAGCAGTTTGCGTGTCTCCCGTGGGCAGGGTCAACACGGCAGTGGGTAGCTTGTTGGTAATGATGGCAAAGTATGAAAAGCTGCTGACCTGCGCGGTGATGAAGTTGCCGTTGACAGTGATGGGGGTGACCTCGGCATAGGCACCACCAAGCTTGGCTTTGAACAGCCGGGGTGCCAAACCGGCAGGCGGTGCCGTGGGGTCAAACGGCAGGGTCAGGGTGACGGGAGAGGTAAAGGTGGTGCCATGCGGCAGCAGTTGCCAAACCAGCCCGGCCGCGCTGGTGCCAGCGGGCAAGCTGGGGCTGTTGGTGGCATCGGGTTGCACCCCAATGGCGATGACGGTCGTGAAAGTGGGCAGAACCCCGTCCGGAATGGTCACCGTGGCGCCCTTGGGGCCACTGACTGTGCCGCCACTGGCGCCGATGCAGGTGGCCGTGCTGGTGTTGGTACATACCGGTCCACCGCCGCACGCTGCCAGCAACAGCGCCGCCACGGCAGAGCCGACTTGTGCTATGCAGGTACGTTGCACACCGAGTGTGCCAGTAACTGAATAATTTGCCACGCCCATCCCTTAGCTGGCCCAACGAACACTTATGAATTGAGGTGTGTCGATTTTGCCTCGACTTGGAGCACGAGTTTACTTGGTCGTTTGGCTTGAAATTAATCCATGCGGCTGCGGTAAACCCTTGCGGCAACTCACAAAGGCGCTCCAATTAAGTAAATCACCAATTTGGTGTGAATGGCGGTGAATTGGACTGCCCGATTGCTGGCTTTGGCCAGTACCCGGTTACGCTGCATAGCAGCTACAACCCCCAACAGCAGGACAGGAGTCGCGTGTAGCGTATGCCGACGGCCAGATGACGCCATAGACTGGCCACGGCTACCCCGCCATCGGGGTGCAGATTTCCACCAAAAATCCATCCAAGTCAGCGACATAAGCCACGGTCTGGCCCCAGGGCATTTGCTCGGGTTCTTGCATCAGCGGCGCACCGGCGGCCACGGCGCGGGCTACGGCAGCGGCTACATCGGTGGTGGTGAAAGCGATCTCAAAACTTGGGGCCTTGGCATCCGCAGGTTTGGGGTTCTTGTGCAACTGCGCCATCAGTTTGCGCGATGAAAACGCCAGGGTCGTGCCACCGGTATCGAGCTCGCCAAAATCACCGCTGTCGTGCAGAAATTTGACCGTCAAACCAAAAGCATTGGCGTAGAAGTCCAAGCTGCGCCTGACATCTTCAACGTACAAAATGGTGTATCCAAATTTCATAAGTCGCTCCCAAATGCAAAAATGAACAGGCTTGCGAAGATACCCCCGATTGGGCGGTTTGCCGCAAAGCCTTCGCAATCAATTTCACACCTCCACATCCTCCAGCGCCAGCGTAAACCGACGCTTGGCAAGTGCTGTCGCACCCAAGCGCGCGTAAAAGCGCATCGCTGCATGGTTCCAATCCGGTGTTTGCCATTGCAGCGTGCGGCAGCCCTGCTTGCGGGCAAAGTCCTGCACCACTTGCATCAGCGCCTGACCACCACCTTGTCCGCGTGCCGCAGGCGCAAGATACAAGCAATCCAGATGGGCAAAACGCTGAGCACTCAGGGTGGCAAAGTCCAGCGTGACACTGGCGTAACCCACGGCGCGGCCATCTTGCTCCAGCAACCATGCCCACACCAGACCGATGGCCAAGGCCTTTTGCAAACGCTCGGCGTGACCCACTGACTTGTAAGGCAAGCGCTCAAAGGCGGCATGGTCTGCGCACAGTGCAACCAGCACCTCAGCATCGTCGGGCAGTGCGACCCGCACCGACTGCGGGCTGGGGACACAAATGTTCAACACGCGCAGTCGATACCAGTGGCGTGGTTGAGTATGCTGCCGGGCTCGCTGCCGGTGACTACCGGTTGGCCGTCGCGCCGCCAGAAGTCCAGGCCGCCCAACATCTCCTTCACCGTGAAACCCAGCTTGGCCAACTTGTAGGCGCCCTTGGTGGAACCGTTGCAACCAATGCCATCGCAATAGGTTACGTAGACCTTGTTGCGATCCAGCGCGGCGGTGGATTGCGCGTCCATCAAGCGGTGCGGAAAACTGATGGCACCGGGCACATGACCCTGTTGGTAAAGCGCCTCGGAGCGGGTGTCGATCACCACCAGTGTGTCGATGCCATGACGCAGGTCTTCGGCCACGTCCCAGGCATCGGCATGAAAGCTGAGCTTGTGCAGCATGTAGTCGGCAGTGTGTGCTGCACTGGCCGGAGGAAAGGCAAGCACTTGGGATACAGCGTGTGTCATGGCAGTGATCTCACAGAGAAGTTAAACAAAAGACCTTGCGGATATGCGGTCAGTGTAGAAAACAGTGGACTTATCATTAAGGCCAATTGATAGCTATAGATAAGACCAATGAAAGCACCCCAACCCAGCCTGTGGCTGAGCCTGTTTGAGGCTACCGCCCGCCCCGGCATGGGCTTGCGCGAACGGCTGTGTGCAACGTTGCGTGACGCCATACACAAGGGCACCCTGAGCCCGGGTGCACGTTTGCCCGCCACACGCGTGCTGGCGCAAGACCTGGCACTGTCCCGCGTCACGGTAGAGGCGGCTTACGCGCAGTTGGAGGCCGAAGGCTATGT
>JAQTSL010000382.1 GCA_028711355.1 Rhodoferax sp. | reverse complement strand
ACATTTCGACAATGCGCCGGTGGCTGTTTGGTTCCACCGGTAACCACCGCATCGACCGTCAGCAAGGGTTGCGGCGCGCGCTGCAAATACGTTTTTGCCGCTGTATGGTGGGGTTCTCGGGCATCAAACAAGGCAATCAAAACCCCGCTGTCGGCGATCAAGGTATTGCGCGCTACCCTCATGATGCGTCGGTTTGACTGGTTTGCGCCGCTTTGGGCGCGCTGCGCTTGGGTGTGCGTTTTTTGGGGGCAAGATCACTCGCGCAGCGACGTGCTCTATGACCGCAACTGTTTAGAGATTGGCTGGCGGTATAGTGTGCAGCACAGGTTCACGTGCTACACTGATTTCAGGAGGTTCATCATGTCCAACTTGACGATCGCCGTTGACGAGCACATCATCAAACAAGCGCGCGTGCGTGCCATTCAGCAAGTCACTTCAGTTAGCGCCAAGGTGCGAGAGTTTTTGGCGAGTTATGTCAACGGCTCGGCACCCAACTTAACAACTGAACCATCCAGCGATTTGATTCGCCTGATGGCACAAGTGCGCGACGAAATTAGGCACAGCAGCGCGCAAGTCGATGCGCCCGATCAGGCCGCCCCCAGCCACCCCGCATTGACCTTGCGGGACCAAATGTACCAAGGCGACTTTCGTGCGCGTGACAGACTCCCAACAGCACAAGACACTGCCTTGCACACCAACATCTAACCCCCCATGGCCCTGTATTTTGTCGACACCAATGTGCTGCTCTACGGCATTGACGAGCGGGATAAGCGCAAGCAAAAATTGGCGTTCAAACTGCTGGAACAACTTGACTACCAGCAAACAGGGGTCGTGAGCACTCAGGTATTGCTGGAGTTTGCCCACAACCTGACGAGCAAATTCAAGCTTAGCCACAACACTGCCAGCCTGATGGCTGCGGCCTATCTGAAGTGGCGGGTGGTGGAAAGCGACGCTTCCTTGGTCATGCTGGCGTTGGCCCGATCGGCACAAAATGATTTGTCAATTTGGGATGCCATGGTGATTGAGGCCGCCTTTCGCGCCAAAGCCGATGTGCTTTACACCGAAGACCTACAGCACGGCCAGCACTTTGGGGCGCTGACCGTGGTCAATCCGTTTTTGACACCCGCCTAGCCATCCACGTGACAACAATACAAAATTAACCAGATTCACCATGAGCTCCGTCTTCAACTTCACCTTTGTCCCCTGGTTCCGGTCGGTCGCGCCTTACATCCACAAGTTTCGCCACCAGACCTTTGTGGTGGGCGTGTGTGGCGAGGCCATTGCGGCGGGCAAGTTGCCCAATCTGGCGCAAGATTTGGCGCTAATTCAGAGCATGGGGGTCAAGATCGTGCTGGTGCATGGCTTTCGCCCACAGGTCACCGAGCAGCTCAAGGCCAAGGGTCATGAGCCCAAATATTTCAAGGGCATGCGCATTACCGATGAAGTGGCGCTGGATTGTGCGCAAGAAGCCGCAGGCCAGTTGCGCTATGAGATTGAGGCGGCCTTCAGCCAGGGGTTGCCCAACACACCCATGGCCGGCGCCACCGTACGCGTGATTTCGGGCAACTTTTTGACGGCGCGGCCAGTGGGCATCGTCGATGGGGTGGACTTTCAGCGTTCGGGGGTAGTGCGCAAAATCGACACTGCGGGCATCATGCGATCACTGGACATGGGCGCGCTGGTGCTGATGTCGCCATTTGGTTTTTCGCCAACCGGCGAAGCGTTCAACCTGACGATGGAAGAAGTCGCCACGTCTGTGGCCATCGCCTTGCAAGCCGACAAGCTGATCTTTGTGACTGAAGTTGCGGGCATCGCCACCCAAGTTGACCAGAAAATTAGCGAAAGCAACCCGATCGACACCGAGCTGCCGCTAGCGGTGGCCGAGACATTGCTGGCCAGATTGCCCGATACAAATCAGCCCAGTGACACCGCGTTTTACCTGCAGCACTGCGTCAAGGCGTGCAAAGGCGGTGTCGAGCGTAGCCACATCATTCCGTTTGCGGTGGATGGCTCGATTTTGTTGGAGGTCTATGTGCACGACGGCATTGGCACCATGGTGGTCGATGAGAAGCTAGAGAGCCTGCGCGAGGCATCAGTCGATGATGTCGGCGGCATCCTGCAACTGATTGAGCCGTTTGAAAAAGATGGCACGCTGGTCAAACGCAGCCGCACAGAAATAGAGCGCGACATTGGCCTGTACACCGTGATCGAGCACGACGGTGTGATCTTTGCCTGCGCCGCGCTCTACGCTTATCCCGAAGCGCGTACCGCCGAAATGGCTGCGTTGACCGTGTCGCCCGACGTTCAAGGTCAGGGCGACGGCGAACGGGTCTTGAAACGCATTGAGCAGCGCGCCAAACTGGCCGGGCTGGACAGTATTTTTGTGCTGACCACGCGTACCATGCACTGGTTTTTGAAGCGCGGCTTTGTCCAGGTCGATGCCGACTGGCTGCCTGACGCGCGCAAACGCAAGTACAACTGGGACCGCAAAAGCCAGGTGCTGGTTAAAAAAATCGCCTGATACCCAAGCTGCCACAAAGTTTGAGCATGACTCTTGCTTGAAATGTGCCGTTTTCAAATTTTTGTTTTCAATTTACAGGAATGAATCATGAGCTCACTCAATTTCATCGGCGGCGAAAAAGGCGGCGTCGGTAAATCGGTCGTTGCACGGGTGCTGGCCCAATATTTCATCGACAAGGAATTGCCCTTTGTCGGCTTTGACACGGATCGTTCTCACACCTCATTCACCCGGTTTTATGCTGACTACGCCAGCCCGGTCATAGTGGACAGTTATGAAGGGCTTGATGCCATCGTCGGTGCGTTCGAATCGTCCACCGAGGACAGTGCACCACCGCGCGTGGTGGTCGATCTGGCGGCACAAACGGCGGCCCCCTTGACCCGTTGGATCAAGGATTCTGACCTGTTCGATGTGATGGCAGACATGGGTGTGCATGTCAACTTTTGGCACGTGGCAGATGCTGGCAAGGATTCGGTGGATTTATTGGGTCGTCTGGTCAACACTTTTGAACATGGGCCAAACTACTTGGTTGTCAAAAATCACGGACGTGGCGCCGA
>JAQTSL010000381.1 GCA_028711355.1 Rhodoferax sp. | reverse complement strand
TTTTTAGCTCGTCAAGCGTGTAGCCCACGGCCAGCTTGGCCGCCACTTTGGCAATCGGGAAACCGGTGGCTTTGGACGCCAGTGCGCTGGAGCGGCTGACCCGCGGGTTCATCTCGATCACCACCATGCGGCCGTCTTTGGGGTTGATGGCAAACTGCACGTTCGATCCACCGGTATCGACGCCAATCTCGCGCAGCACCGCAATGCTGGCGTTGCGCAAAATCTGGTATTCCTTGTCGGTCAGCGTCTGCGCCGGCGCCACGGTGATGCTGTCACCGGTGTGCACGCCCATCGGGTCGAGGTTTTCAATCGAGCAGATGATGATGCAGTTGTCTGCGGTGTCGCGCACCACTTCCATCTCAAATTCTTTCCAGCCCAACAGCGACTCTTCAATCAGCAGCTCATTGGTCGGCGACGCCTCCAGGCCGCGCTTGCAGATCACCTCAAACTCTTCCGGGTTGTAGGCAATGCCACCGCCCGAGCCACCCAACGTGAAACTGGGGCGGATCACAGTCGGAAAACCCACCGTGCGCTGCACGTCCCAGGCCTCGGCCATGCTGTGGGCAATGCCGGAACGCGCCGAGCCCAAGCCGATCTTGGTCATGGCATCTTTGAACTTGAGCCGGTCTTCGGCCTTGTCAATCGCTTCGGGCTTGGCACCGATCAGCTCAATCGGTTTGCCAGTGGCCGCACCGGTGTATTTGGACAGCACGCCGTGGTGCCACAGGTCGAGCGCGCAGTTCAGCGCGGTCTGGCCGCCCATGGTCGGCAGGATCGCGTCCGGGCGCTCTTTGGCGATGATTTTTTCGACCGTTTTCCAGGTGATCGGCTCAATGTAGGTCACGTCGGCCGTGGCCGGGTCGGTCATGATGGTGGCCGGGTTGCTGTTGATCAGGATGACCTTGTAGCCCTCCTCGCGCAGCGCCTTGCACGCCTGTACGCCCGAGTAGTCAAACTCGCAGGCCTGGCCGATGATGATCGGGCCGGCGCCAATGATCAGGATGCTCTGGATGTCGGTACGTTTTGGCATATTAGTAATAAAAATTGGCTCTAGCCCTTGTTAACGTGAAAAACGCCGAGCTTCGTCATTCCCGCGCAGGCGGGAATCCAGCATCTCAGCAAACCCTGGATCCCCGCCTGCGCGGGAATGACGGGGCAATTTCATCATTTGGGGCGGCTGTTCAGGCATGTTAGTTAATCAAGCGCGAGACGATCACTTTTTTATATCAACTTAATTCAGGTTGGCAGTGGCCAACTTGCCACCAAACCACAAAAACAGCGCGCCAACGCCGCCCGACAGGCTGGCTGAGAGGCGCCTGCGACGGGCAAAACCTTGCGCCAGGCGCGCACCAGCCAGAATCAGCGCCGTCAGGTAAAGCGCGCTGAAGGTCATCAGGATCACGCTCAAAATCAGAAACGGCAACTCGGGATGCGGATAGCCGGGCTCGATGAACTGGACAAAAAACGACAGCAAAAACAAGATCGCCTTCGGGTTGAGCAAGCTGATCACCAGCGCGCGCTGAAACGGCCGCGCCATCGACGCGGCGTTTGCCGCCACGTCCACACCAGCCGTCGTTTGCGGCGTGGCAGCGGCAGTGGTTTCGTGGCCGCGCCAGCTTTGGATCGCCGCGCGCAGCAATTGCAACCCGATCCAGCCCAGGTACGCCGCGCCAGCCACCTTGACCACCAAGAACATGGCAGGGTAGGTGCGCAGCACGCCCCCGGCACCCAACGCCGTGCACACCAGTAGCACGGTGTCACCGACAAACACGCCAAGCGCACCCTGAAACCCGCAGCGCACGCCGCGCGCCGTCGCCACCGACAACACGTACATCGAATTGGGCCCGGGCAGCAAAATGATGCCAAAGGCCCCCAGCACGTAGGTCCACAGGTCGGTCACGCCATAAAAGCTCATGCGCGCGCCTGCATCAAACCGACAAAGCGGTCAAACAAATGGCCGATGTCGTGCGGACCCGGTGAGGCCTCAGGGTGGCCCTGAAAGCAGAACGCCGGCCGATCAGTACGCTCCAACCCCTGCAAAGTACCGTCAAACAAACTCACATGGGTGGCGCGCAGCGTGGCAGGCAGCGTGGCGGCATCGACGGCAAAACCGTGGTTCTGGCTGGTGATGCAAACATGGCCGGTGGTCAGTTCTTTGACCGGATGGTTGGCACCGTGGTGGCCAAACTTCATTTTGAAGGTGCCCGCGCCGCTGGCCAGCGCCATGATCTGATGGCCCAGGCAGATGCCAAAGGTAGGCAGACCGCGCTCGATCAGCTCGGCAGCGGCCACAATGGCGTAATCACACGGCTGCGGGTCGCCCGGGCCGTTGCTCAGGAAAATGCCGTCGGGATTGAGCTTGAGCACGTCTGCGGCGGGCATCTGCGCAGGCACCACGGTGACCTGGCAGCCGCGCTGCGCCAACATACGCAAAATGTTTTTCTTGACGCCAAAGTCATACGCCACTACATGAAAGCGCGGCTGCGTCTGCTGGCCAAAGCCGGGCTGGCCGTCTGGCTGCGACAGCGCCCATTCGGTTTGCGTCCATTCATAGCTGGCGCGGGTGCTGACCACCTGCGCCAGATCGCAACCGGCCATACTGGGCGCCGCTTTGGCCAGCGCAATGGCCCGGTCAATGTGCGCCTGCTGCAGCGCCTCGCCGTCGCCTAAGGCCAGGATGCAGCCGTTTTGCGCGCCTTGCGTGCGCAACTGGCGCGTGAGCTGGCGGGTATCAATGTTGGCAATCGCCACCGTGCCCTGTGCTGCCAGGTAGTCGCCCAACGACTGGGTGGCGCGAAAATTGGACGCCAGCAAGGGCAAATCTTTGATGATCAGCCCGGCGGCCTGAATGCGGTCAGATTCAGCGTCTTGCGGGTTAACCCCAGTGTTGCCAATGTGCGGATAGGTGAGCGTGACAAGCTGCTGGCAATAGCTCGGGTCGGTCAAAATTTCCTGGTAACCGGTCATGGCGGTGTTGAATACCACCTCGCCGCTGGACTCGCCGGGCCCGGTGAAGGACCGGCCCCATAAGACCAAGCCATCTTCCAATGCCAGCAATGCTTTCAAAGACTACCTCGAAATT
>JAQTSL010000078.1 GCA_028711355.1 Rhodoferax sp. | reverse complement strand
CCCCGCAGCCCTTGTCGATGGAGCACTTGCAGTTCTTCATGGTGGGGCTGGAACAGCTAACCCATCAGCGCACCGACTCGTTCATGGTGCTCGAGTCTGAGTTGTTCGACCTGAAAATGCGCCGTAGCCTGATTCCGACGCAAAAACCGGTGCTGGCGGGCGACGTTGGCTCGCCATTTGGCTGGCGGGTTGATCCGCTGACCGGCGTCTCGGCGTTGCACACCGGGCTGGACTTCCCCGGCCCGATCGGCACACCGATCCATGCCGCCGCCGGCGGTATTGTGGTGGTACAGCAGTTTCACCCTGAATACGGCAACATGATCGAGATCGATCATGGCAACGACCTGATCACGCGCTACGCGCATACCTCGCGCGTTTCGGTTAAAAAAGGGGATTTGGTCAAACGCGGGCAAAAAATTGCGGACGTTGGCAACAGTGGGCGTTCGACCGGTTCGCATCTGCATTTTGAGGTGCTGGTCAGTGGCATACCACAGGATCCGCAAAAGTTCCTGGCCGCTGGCGAGCAGTTGGCAGTAGCGCAACTGGCGCAGGGGCGTCGGTCCGTTGCAGCCCACGCCGCGCACCCAGCAGTGCGCAGGTAAAATTGCGCTTTGTCGCAGGGTAGCTTGAAATGCTGCCTGTCTCTCTTATGTTGAACCTCTAAACAGGACCGCGTCGCATCCAACCCCTACCGGGCAGGCTCTGCGCGCTATATTCATGGCCACTAATTTCCTTACCAAAATTTTCGGCAGCCGCAACGACCGCTTGCTCAAGAAGTACCGGCAGTCGGCGCTGCGGATCAACGCGCTGGAAGCCGAGTTTGAAAAACTGACCGACCAGGCATTGCGCGGCAAGACCGATAGCTTCAAGCAGCGCATCGCGCAGGGGGAGGCACTTGACTCGCTGCTGCCAGAGGCGTTTGCGGTGGTGCGCGAGGGCTCCAAGCGGGTCATGAAGATGCGCCACTTTGATGTGCAGTTGCTCGGTGGTATGTCGCTCCATCAAGGCAAAATTTCCGAAATGGGCACTGGCGAGGGCAAAACCCTGACCGCCACGCTGGCGGTCTATCTGAACGCCTTGTCGGGCAAGGGTGTGCACGTGGTCACGGTCAATGACTATCTGGCCAGTCGTGACGCGCAGTGGATGGGCAAGCTGTACAACTTTTTGGGCTTGAGCGTGGGCGTCAACCTGCCCAGCATGCCGCGCGAAGAAAAGCAGGCAGCGTACCGCGCCGACATCACCTACGGCACCAACAACGAATACGGTTTTGACTACCTGCGCGACAACATGGTCTATGAGGCCGCCGACCGGGTGCAGCGCGGCCTGAACTACGCCATTGTTGATGAGGTGGATTCGATTTTGATTGATGAGGCGCGCACGCCGCTGATCATTAGCGGCCAGGCCGAAGACCAGACCGAGCTGTACCACGCCGTCAAGGTCATCGTGCCGCAGCTTGAACAACAAGAAGGCGAAGCCGACCCGCACACGGGCGAGGGCATCACCAAAGTGGGTGACTTCACCGTTGATGAAAAAAGCCATCAAATTTTTCTGACCGAACGTGGCCATGAAAACGCCGAGCGCATCCTTTATGAGCTGGGCTTGCTGCCCGAAGGCGCCAGCCTGTACGACCCGGCCAACATCACGCTGATGCACCACCTGTACGCGGCGATGCGGGCGCAACATCTGTACCACCGTGACCAGCATTACGTGGTGCAGGCCGGTGAGGTGGTGATCGTTGATGAATTTACCGGTCGATTGATGACCGGACGGCGCTGGAGCGAAGGTTTGCACCAGGCGGTGGAGGCCAAGGAAGGTGTGGCGATCCAGCCCGAGAACCAGACCATGGCCTCGATCACCTTCCAGAACTACTTTCGCCTGTACGGCAAGCTGGCCGGCATGACTGGCACCGCCGACACCGAGGCCTATGAATTTCAGGAAATCTACGGTCTTGAAACGGTGGTGATTCCGCCCAACCAGCCCAGTCGGCGCGACGATCAACTTGACCGTGTCTATAAGACCACCAAAGAAAAATACGACGCGGCGATTCAGGACATTCGTGAATGTTACGAGCGTGGGCAGCCGGTGCTGGTCGGGACCACGTCGATCGAAAACTCTGAAATCATCGACCAGTTGCTTGAGCGTGAAAAGCTGCCGCACCAGGTGCTCAACGCCAAGCAGCACGCGCGCGAGGCCGACATCGTGGCGCAGGCCGGGCGCTCCAAGGTGATCACCATAGCGACCAACATGGCCGGGCGTGGCACCGACATCGTGTTGGGGGGCAACATCAGCAAAACCATCGAAGCGATCGAGGCGGACGAGGCGCTCAGCGACGGTGATAAACAGCAGCAGGTTGAGGCCCTGCGTGCGCAGTGGACCCAAGACCATGAGATGGTGACGTCACTGGGTGGCTTGCGCATCATCGCCACCGAGCGGCATGAGTCGCGCCGCATCGACAACCAGTTGCGTGGCCGTTCGGGTCGCCAGGGCGACCCCGGTTCGTCGCGCTTTTATCTGAGCCTGGACGACTCTTTAATGCGCATCTTTGCCGGTGATCGTGTGCGCGCCATCATGGACAAGCTCAAGATGCCCGAGGGCGAGGCGATCGAGGCGGGTATGGTGACGCGCAGTATCGAGAGCGCGCAGCGCAAGGTCGAGGCTCGCAACTTTGACATGCGCAAGCAATTGCTCGAATACGACGACGTGGCTAACGATCAGCGCAAGGTGATCTACCAGCAGCGCAACGAAATTCTGGACGCCACCGATCTGTCGGCACAAGTGCAAGGCCTGCGCGAAGGCTGCTTTGAAGACATCGTGCGCCAGTACATCCCGACCGAATCGGTTGAAGAGCAATGGAACTTGCCGGCGCTTGAAAAAGTGCTGCAAGACGAATGGCAGTTCAGCCTGCCCTTGCAACAGCAGGTGAGCGAGGCCAGCGCCATCACCGACCATGACTTGTTGCAAACCGTGTTGACCAAGGCCAACCAGGTGTTTGGCGCCAAGGTTGAGCTGGTTGGCACTGAGAATTTCACCCAGTTTGAACGCATGGTCTTGCTGCAAAGCATTGACACCAACTGGCGCGACCACCTGAGCGCGCTGGACTACCTGCGCCAGGGCATTCACCTGCGCGGCTACGCCCAAAAGCAGCCCAAGCAAGAGTACAAGCGCGAAGCATTTGAGCTGTTCGGCCAGATGCTCGATGCGGTAAAGAACGAAGTCACTAAGGTCATGATGACGGTGCACATCCAGTCCAACGAAGAAGCGCAGCAAGCCGCCGCAGAGCTGGAAAGCCGCGCCGAGCGCGTTTCCAACGTCACTTACAGCGCTCCCACTGAAACCGGCGAGGTGGTCACCGCCGTCGATGAATCAACGGTCAAGCCAGAAATCCCGCGTGTCGGGCGCAACGAACCTTGCCCTTGTGGTAGCGGTAAAAAATACAAACACTGCCACGGCAAGCTGGCCTGATTGCGGAGAAGTTTCCATGGCTGTCCATTTGTCTGCGCCCAACCCGGCCGAGCTGTTTCCTATTGCCGGTGTGCGCCTTGGCGTCACCGAAGCCGGTATCCGCAAAGCGAACCGCAAAGACCTGACGGTGGTCTTGTTGGATGCGGGCGCCAGTGTGGCAGGCGTGTTTACGCAAAACCGCTTTTGCGCCGCGCCGGTGCAGATTTGCCGTGACCATCTGGCGCTCGCACAAGGCATTCGCGCCATGGTCATCAACACTGGCAACGCCAACGCCGGCACCGGGGCCGACGGACTGGCGCGCGCGCAGCAAAGCTGTGCCGTGCTGGCGGGCAAGCTGGGTCTCAACGCGCAACAGGTGCTGCCGTTTTCGACTGGTGTGATCATGGAAACGCTGCCGGTCGAGCGCATCGTGGACGGGCTGGACGCTGCCATTGCTGACGCCCGCAGCGACCATTGGCTGCGCGCAGCCGAGGCCATCATGACCACCGACACCGTGCCCAAGGCGTTTAGCACGCAGGTGCTGATTGACGGTGCACTCGTCAGTATCACCGGCATCAGCAAGGGTGCGGGCATGATCCGGCCCAACATGGCGACCATGCTCGGCTTTATGGCGACCGACGCCTGCGTGGCCCCGGCGCTGATGAAGCAACTGGCGACCGAGCTGGCTGACGGCTCGTTCAACCGCGTCACGGTCGATGGCGACACCTCTACCAACGACTCGTTTGTGGTGATGGCCACCAACCAGGCTGCGCACGCGCCCATCACCTCGCTCGACAATGCGGCCGGTCTTGCGCTGCGTGCTGCCATGATGGGTATGGCACAAAAAATGGCACAAGCCATTGTGCGTGATGGGGAAGGCGCTACTAAATTCATAACGCTTCAGGTCGAGGGTGGCGATACCCAGGCGGAATGTCGGCAGGTGGCGTATGCCATTGCACACTCGCCGCTGGTCAAAACTGCCTTTTTTGCCAGCGACCCGAATCTGGGGCGGATTCTGGCGGCGGTGGGCTACTGCGGCATTGCCGACCTGGATCAGACCCGTATCGACCTGTACCTGGACGAGGTGCATGTGGCCACTGGCGGGGGGCGCCACCCGACTTACCGAGAAGAAGATGGTCAGCGTGTGATGCAGCAAAGCGACATCACCGTGCGTGTGTTGCTCGGGCGAGGCACCGCTTCTGACACTGTCTGGACTTGTGACCTGAGCCACGACTACGTGTCGATTAACGCCGATTACCGTTCCTGATACCAGTGCTATCCGTCATTCCCGCGCAGGCGGGAATCCAGCGGGCACTAGCGCAATGAAAAGTAGTGATGTCAATTTGATGCTTTGATGCTAAACTGACTTTCATGTCTGCACAGCCGCTCCAAATGATGAAATTGACTCGTCATTCCCGCCTAGGCGGGAATCCAAGGTTTGCTGAGATGCTGGATTCCCGCCTGCGCGGGAATGACGAAGCTCGGCGTTTTTCACGTTAATCCGATGCGTACCACCTTGGCCCTGGATGATGACGTTTTCGCCTTCGCACGCGCACACGCGCAGCGGGAAAAAATTTCTGTCGGGCAGGCTATTTCGCGTTTGGCCCGTGATGGAATTCGCGTGCAAAATCTGCCGCCCGTTGCCGCCCCTCAGCCCACCAGCAAATATGCGCTGCTGCCGGCCCGACCGGAGGTCATCACGTCTGAGCATGTGCGTGCGTTGATGGATCAGGAAGGCATTTAGAGCGTGCGTTATTTGCCCGATGTCAATGTCTGGGTCGCCTTGCTCGACGAAGCGCATGTCTTTCACGCGCAAGCGCTGGCGTTTATTGAACAGCCGGCTTTGAAAATGGCGACTTGCCCGATGGTTGAGAATGGCGTTATTCGCGTGCTCAACCTGCCCGGTTACAGCAAATTCGGCCCCGTCGGGTTCGCGCCGGTCAGTCAAAAACTGGCTGCCATTTGCGCCGATCTTGACCATGAGTTCTGGTCTGACGGCGTTTCTTTACGCACCGCAGACGTGGTCAATTGGCCCAGAGTCATGGGCCATAACCAGATTACCGATGTTTATTTGCTGGCGCTGGCGGTCTCGAACCAGGGCTGTCTGGCCACGCTCGACCACCGTGTCAGCTTGAATACCACGGTTGGTGCAACCAGTCAAAATTTGTTACTGCTGTAAGGACCTATGAACAATCATTTGGGCGTGCCCAACTCAGGAATCCAGGATGAACGTTGCCTTTGAACAACTGCTGGCGCGGGCCGACGCCTTGATCGGCCGCATCGAGTTGGTGTTGCCGCAGCCGTTGGCGCAGCCAGATTGGTCGGCCTCCAACGCGTTTCGCTACCGCAAGCGCAGCGCTGGGCGCAGCAGTCTGGAGCCAGTGCGCCACATCGGTGCGATGAGGCTGGGCGACCTGAAAGAAATCGAACCCCAAAAAGAAAAAATCCAGCGCAACACCTTGCAATTTGTGCGTGGCCAACTGGCCAACAACGTGCTGTTGACGGGCGCCCGCGGCACTGGCAAGTCGTCACTGATCCGGGCCTGCCTGAATGAATACGCCAGCCAGGGCTTGCGCCTGATTGAAGTGGACAAGACCGACCTGATTGATCTGCCCGATATTGTCGATCTGATGTCGGCGCGCCCGGAAAAATTCATCGTGTTTTGCGATGATTTGAGCTTTGAAGACGGCGAACCCGGCTACAAGGCGCTCAAATCGATTCTGGACGGATCGGTGGCTGCCACCACGCCCAATGTGCTGATTTACGCCACCAGCAATCGGCGGCACCTGTTGCCAGAGCACATGATAGACAACCTGAGCTACACGCACAGTGACGACGGCGAGGTGCATCCGGGCGAGGTGATCGAAGAGAAAATTTCACTGTCCGAACGCTTTGGCCTGTGGGTCAGTTTTTACTCTTTCAACCAGGATGAGTACCTGGCGATCGTGGCGCAATGGCTGGCGTCGTTTGGTGTGGCTGCGCCCGCTATTGAGGCGGCCAGGGCGCAAGCGCTGGTGTGGGCGCTGGAGCGGGGCGCGCGCAGTGGTCGCGTGGCTTACCAGTTTGCGCGCGACTTTGCTGGACAACAGCGGCTGGTATGAGCGGTCGGAACGCATCAGCGCCGCTGTTGGCAGACCCGGACCAGCCGCGTCAAGGCGGCGCCCAGCGCGCGGTGGTCGATGTGGCGGTCGGCGTGCTGGTGCAGTCTGACGGACAGTTTTTGCTGACCTCGCGCCCGGCGGGCAAGGTCTATGCCGGCTATTGGGAATTTCCGGGTGGCAAGTTCGAAGCGGGCGAATCGGTGGAGCAGGCGCTGCAACGCGAATTGCATGAAGAGCTGGGCATCCAAACCGGCACCATCCAGCGCTGGCGTCAAGAGCTGGTGGACTACCCGCACGCGCTGGTGCGACTGCATTTTTGCAAGGTACTGGACTGGACCGGCGCGCTGCAAATGCGCGAATCCCAGCAGGCCTCATGGCAGCGCCTGCCCGTCAGCGTGGCGCCGATCCTGCCCGGAACGGTACCGGTGCTGCAATGGCTGGAAGCGGAATCTGCGCTTCAAAATATTTAATCAGTTGGGGTCAGAGCACGTCGCTACGCGAGTGGTCTGACCCTCAAAGCCCTTATATCAGTTGGGGTCAGAGCACGTCGCTACGCGAGTGGTCTGACCCTCAAAGCCCTTATATTAGTTGGGGTCAGAGCACGTCGCTACGCGAGTGGTCTGACCCTCAATGTCTCAAGATACGCTATTTAATAAAGAGCTGCTTTGGCTTTATCTATAAGTGCTAGAGGTCTTTTTATCATTATTTTGTAGTGAACCCGATTTGCCGCCAGGCCTCAAAAACCGTCACTGCGACGGCGTTGGACAGGTTCAGGCTGCGCTGGCCGGGCAGCATCGGCAGGCGCAAAATTTGGGCTGGCAAAAAACTCTGGCGCACCGATGCGCCCAAACCGCTGGTTTCCGAGCCAAACACCAGATAGTCACCGGCCTGAAAGCGCGCCTTAAAAACGCTGACGCTGGCCTTGGTGCTCAGTGCAAACAGTCGCTCGGGCGCTGGCTGCTGCGTGTGCAGAAAGGCGTCCCAGTCGCTGTGGCGCTGCACGGTGGCGTACTCGTGGTAGTCCAGCCCGGCGCGGCGCAGGTGTTTGTCGTCCATTGAAAACCCAAGCGGCTCGATCAGGTGCAGGGTGCAACCGGTGTTGGCCGCCAGCCGAATCACGTTACCGGTATTGGGCGGAATCTCAGGTGAAACCAGAACGATGTGAAACATACGTTGGATTGTCGCAGGGGCTTACTCGCTGACTGGATGCGATTCAAGGTCAGGGGAGGGTGGTGGAACACATCGAAGCACGACCCCAATTCTGCGGTTTGTACAAAATAAGCTTTTGGGTGACTGCGATGCCATGTCAGACGGTGCGGGCAAACACCAGCCCGGTCACCTGCCCCGCACCAGCCGCCTTGAGCACGCGCGCCGCGGTAAACAGCGACGCGCCCGTGGTCATCACGTCATCGACCAGCAGCACGCGTTTACCGCAGAGCAGGTGCGCCCGCAGTGGCTCGACGGCAAACGCATGGTCCAGCGCCACCAGGCGGGCCGCGCGCTTGAGCGAATGCTGCGGCGGCGTGTCATGCACCTTCAGTAAAAGGTCGTGGCGCGTTTTGCGCGGCGCCAGTTGTCGCGCCAGCAGCAGCGCCTGGTTGTAACCGCGCTCCTTCAGGCGCTGGCTTGATAGCGGCATCGGCAGCAGCAAGTCAGCCGCTTCGATCGCGTCTTCTACCCAGGGAGCCGCCCGCATGAGGGCGGCCAGGCTGTGGACCAGGCTGGGTTCGGCGTGAAACTTGAAGTGCTGCACCTGGTTGTCCCAGGGGTAGCTGTAATCCACCGCGCACAGGCAGCGGTCGAGGGCACTTGGGTGTTTCAGACACGCACCGCAGACCGGGTTGGCCGCAGGCAACGGCCGGGCACAGGTCCTACAGCGCGGCACCGGTTGGGCAAATTGGCGCACGCACGCCTCGCAAACGGTGTCGGCGGGCCAGGCGTGGCAGACCCGGCACTGGCTGGCCAGGCGGCCCACTTTCAGCCCTGATAGCAACTTGGTGAACATAGAGTCAATATACTCGCCCTCCCATAGTGATTATTTGCCGATGTCGCCCGAGCTTTCCCCCCCTATTGACCCGGTTGCTGCCCAGCGCTGGCAGTTTTTACCGGTCCAGTCATCGCCCTGGTTGCACGAAGAGGTGGGCCGACGTATGCAACAGCGGCTGGACTGTATCAAGTCCACGCCCGCCCACTGGGTGCACTGGCAGCCTTGGCGCGGCGGTTGGCAGACCCAGGCGTTGCTGGCGCAGCGCTATGCGAACGCACAGTGCTCAGTGTTTGAGAGCTCTCAACAAGCTCAGGCTCTGGTGCGTCAGGCACTGCACGCACCGTGGTGGCAAGCCAGCCAATGGTTCAAAAGCCAGACTTCCGTGTCAAGCCGACTGGACAAGCCAGCGCAGATGTTGTGGTCCAACATGGATTTGCATATGGCCCCCGATCCGCAGGCCTTGCTGCGGCAATGGCATGAAGCGCTGGAGGTTGATGGTTTCCTGATGTTCTCTTGTCTGGGGCCGGATACGCTTAAAGAGCTTCGCGATCTGTACCAAGCCCTCCAGTGGCCGGCGCCAGCGCATCCGCTCACTGATATGCACGACTGGGGCGATAGGCTGGTGGCGCTGGGCTTTGCCGACCCGGTGCTGGACATGGAGCGCATCACCCTGACCTTTGAGACGCCGGAGCGCCTGTTGCAAGAGCTGCGTGAACTGGGGCGCAACTTGCATCCGCAGCGCTTTGCCGCCTTGCGCGGCAGGCAGTGGCGTGGGCAATTGATCGACGCACTGGCGCAACGGCCGTTGCAACTGACATTTGAGGTGATCTACGGTCACGCCATCAAACCGGCGCCACGCCTGACGGTGGCACCGCAGCAAGAAATCAGCCTGGCGCAGATGCGTACTGCGCTGGCGCAGGGGCGTAGCGCGGGCCGCGCAAGCGCCAAACCAGAAAGCTGAACCATGACCGTTTTTTACTTTCGCTGGGTGCTGATGGTGGTCTGCCTGTTGATTTTTGTCGGCTCCTTTGCGGCGCTGCTGCTGGCTTCGTGGCGCCATCACCGCGCCGTCAAGCACGGCCTTGAAAACTTTCATGATTCGTTAGCGGTCGAAATCGCCTGGACGCTGGCGCCCTGCGTGATCGTGTTGCTGTTGGTGTGGCCCACCGCAAGGTTGTTTTGGACCTACTGAAACCTTGCGGGACAGACCAAAAGTGACACGCAGTGCACTTTTGCTCTGTCCTCAACTGATTAAAACCTTGCGGGACAGACCAAAAGTGAAACGCAGTGCACTTTTGCTCTGTTCTCAACTGGTTAAAACCTTGCGGGACATTCCGTAGCGGGTTAAACATCAACGTACAACCGGCCGAATTGGGATCGGTCCGCTAAATTGGGGTCAGAGCCCAATTCGTGCCACTATCTTTGCAATCTCGAGTGTCTTGTACCGAATTGGGATCTGACCCCAATTTGGCTCTCCAATTTAGCTCTGTCGTAGCAAGCTCGAAGGTCTTGCCCCGAATTGGGATCTGACCCCCATTCAGCTACCGCAGACGCAAAAACGGATGTTGCTGGGTGACATGGCTTATGACTTGCGGGACAGCACCTAGTGCGCCAGCATCGGGTTTTCCCCGGTGCATTTTTGGGAATTGCTAACCATTCATCGATTAAAATTGTTTGACAAATGTCAAAGGATTGACATTTCTCTCTGTTCAGGATGGCAAAAAATGCAACATTTCTACAAGTTGGGTCTGGCACTTTGGATGACGCTGATGTCGGTGGCGGTGCAAGCCGGCTATGCCTACAACCTGCCCGAGCCGGTTACACCGATCGCCCGGGAAACCTTGCATATGCACAACCTGGTGATGGTGGTCATCCTGATCATGTTCTTTGGCGTGCTGGCGATGCTGATTTATTCGTTCTACACGCACCGCAAGGCCGCTGGTTTCAAGGCCGCTACTTTTACCGGCCCAACCAACCGCAAGCAGTGGCTGTGGGCGCTGTTCCCGTTTGCGCTGTTGTTTGTCATCGACTACGGTGTGTTTGGTATCCCTGCCTATCACGCGGTGGTGCTGTACGAAGACACCAAGACCGACGCCGAACTGGTGGTCAAGGTCACCGGTAGCCAGTGGATGTGGCAATACGACTTTCCGGCCGAAGGCGTCAGCTTTACCAGCCGCCTGATCACCCCGCGCGAGCAAATTGACAGCGGTGCTGTCAAGGGTGAGCACTATCTGCTGGAAGTCGATAACCCGCTGGTGTTGCCGGTCGGCAAAAAGGTGCGCTTTATCACCACCTCCAACGACGTGATCCATAGTTGGTGGGTGCCGGCATTTGGCGTCAAGCGCGACGCCGTGCCGGGTTTTTTGCGTGAATTTTGGGCCACCGTCGAGAAGACCGGCACTTACCGTGGCCAGTGCTCTGAGCTGTGTGGCAAGGAACATGGCTTCATGCCAGTAGTGGTGAATGTGGTCTCGCAAGAAGAATTTGCCACCTGGCTGGCCAGCAAGAAGCCAGTGGCCACCGCAGCGGCGGCGGCACCGGCGGTCCCGGCATCTGCGACGGCCGAGACCGCGCCAGGTGTTACAGACAAGGTGGCCGTTGTGGCCAAGGCCGCGCAGTAAGCGGCGGTTAGACGATATTCAGAAATAGGAGTAGTCGATGGCACACGATATGACGCATGGCTTGCCGCAGGCAGACGCACACGGTGGGCATTATTCAGGTGGCTTTGTGCGTTGGCTGGAAACGACCAACCACAAGGACATCGGGATCATGTACCTGATCTTTGGTTTTGTCATGTTGTTGGTCGGTGGCGGCATGATTCTGACAGTACGCTTGGAACTGTTCCAGCCGGGCTTGCAGTTTGTCCAGCCGGAGCTGTTCAATCAGTTGATTACCTTGCACGGCCTGGTGATGGTGTTTGGCTTTGCCATGCCAGCGGCCACCGGCCTGGCCAACTATATGCTGCCAATGATGATCGGCGCACCCGACATGGCTTTGCCGCGCCTGAATAACTGGGGTTTCTGGATTTTGCCGCCAGCGGCGATCATGCTCACGTTGCCGTTTTTTCTGGGTCTGATGGGTGTTGGCCCGGGCGCGGTGGATACCGGCTGGACGATGTACGCGCCGTTATCGATTCAAAGCGGCTGGGGCATGGACTTTGCCATTTTTGCCGTCCATATGTTGGGCGTCTCGTCAATTTTGGGATCGATCAACGTCATCGTGACGATTCTCAATATGCGTGCGCCTGGCATGACGCTGATGAAGATGCCGCTGTTTGCGCACGGTTTTCTGATGACAGCGGTGCTGCTGATTACCATCATGCCGGTGTTTGCCGGTGGCGTGACCATGGTGCTGATGGATCGCCACTTTGACACCCACTTCTTCAACGCCGCCGGTGGTGGTGACCCGGTGCTGTGGCAACACATCTTCTGGTTCATGGGGCACCCTGAGGTGTATGTGCTGCTGCTGCCGATCGCCGGTGCCTTGCCGCACGTCTTTTCGGCCTTTGCGCGCAAGCCGATTTATGGCTACAAGGCGCAGGTTTATTCGTTCTGGGCGATTGCCGGTCTCGGGATGGTGGTTTGGGCCCACCATATGTTTACCAGCGGTATGTCGTTTGGCAGCCAGATTTATTTCATGTACATCACCATGGCGATCTCGTTCCCGCTGGCGGTGTTGTTCTTTTGCTGGATTGCCACGATCTGGAAAGGTGCCATGACGTTTGAGACGCCGATGCTGTTTGCCCTGGGTTCGCTGGTGCTGTTTGGCTGGGGCGGTGTGACGGGCCTGGCTTTGTCAGACGCGGCGGCTGATCCGCAGTACCACAACGCCTACTTTATGGTGGCGCACTTTCACTACGCGTTCTACCCGACGGCGGTGATGGGTGCGATGGCGGCGGTCTATTACTGGCTGCCCAAGTGGA
>JAQTSL010000380.1 GCA_028711355.1 Rhodoferax sp. | reverse complement strand
GGGGGCACGTATGCGCAGTGTGTTGCGCGAACACGATACCTTGGCGCGCATGGGTGGCGACGAGTTTGCCGTACTGCTGGCTGATCTGGCCACACCTGAAGAGGCCGCCGGTGTCGCTGCAAAGTTGTTGACATCCCTGAAAAATGCATATCCCCTGAAAGGTCAGGACGTGTACTCAGGCGCCAGCATGGGGCTGGCGTTTTACCCTGACGACGCAAAAACCAGTGAATCCCTGCTGCGCTACGCCGACATGGCCATGTTCCAGGCCAAAACCAACGGCCGCGGCGCCTACGCCTTCTACTCGCAGGAAATGGATCTGTCGGCACACGACAACATGCAATTGCATACCCACTTGAAGGAAGCGATGGCGCGCAATGGCTTGCAGTTGCACTATCAGCCGCAAGTGGATGTCGAGACCGGCGTGATTGTGGGGGCCGAGGCCTTGTTGCGTTGGTTTGATCCGGTGTTGGGCCAAGTGTCGCCCGCGCGATTTATTCCAGTGGCAGAGGCTACCGGTCTGATCTTGCCGTTGTCTGAATGGGTGCTGGAGACCGCTTGTCGGCAAATTGCCGCCTGGATGCAGGCTGGCACACCTTTGCGGGTGGCGGTCAATTTTTCAACGCAGCAGTTTCGACAACTTGATTTGCCCGAGCAGGTGCGCCAGGTGCTGGCGCGTACCGGTGCACAGGCGCAGTGGCTGGATATCGAAATCACCGAATCGACCGCTATGACACATCCTGCGCGGGCACGCGAACAACTTGCGGCGCTGGTGACCATGGGTTGTCGGGTAGCGCTGGATGACTTTGGCACTGGCTATTCGTCACTGGCCTACCTCAAGGCATTGCCGATTCACAAGCTCAAAATTGACAAGAGTTTTATGGATGGTGTTCCTCACGATACCAGCGATACCGCCCTGTCGCGCGCCATCATTGGGTTGGCCCACAGTTTGGGCATGACGCTGATCGCTGAAGGGGTTGAAGCCGATGAACAACTGGCGTTCTTGCGCCAATATGGTTGTGAAACCTACCAGGGCTGGCTGTTCGCCAAGGCGATGGATGCCGAGGCACTGTCGGCGCGGTTGAAACGTGTCAATGAAATTGCCGGTTAGGCCAAACCCATCATTCCGAGGAACTCGCCGCGATAATGCCGCGTTGTTTCATTAATTTGGCGATCAGTCAAGCAAATGCATATGACCGGGCTTTCGGGCACGCGCATGACCCAACCGCCCTGCCGTGTATAGCTTCTGCCATCGATAGAATGCGGGCTCGCCGGCAGCTTGCTGGCGCCCCTGAGCCAAGACCGCCGCTTTTGTCGTTTTTTTGATGCCATTGACCCCGACCCAACTTCGAGTTGCCACCTGGACGCTGATCGCGGGGGGCGCGGCGTGGCTGTTGTGGTGGCTGGGGCCGGTGCTGACCCCTTTTATTGTGGCCGCCACGCTGGCCTACGCGCTGGCACCGCTGGTGGACCGGTTGGTGGCGCGGCTGCACTTTGCGCGCGTTTTGGCAGTCGTGGTGGTTGAGGTGGCATTGGTAGCATTGGTGCTGGCGTTGGGGCTGCTGGTGGTACCGATTCTGGCCAAGCAGTTGCCGCTGCTGCGCGAACAGTTGCCGCTGTTGCTGGACCGCTTGAACGCCGGCGTGCAGCCGCTGCTGGCGCAACTGGGCATCGATGCGCAACTGGACCTGGCCAGCCTGAAGGTGTTTGTGCGCGAGCACCTCAGCACCAATTTTGAAGACAGTCTGGGCCCGGTGATGGCGTCGGTCAAACTCGGCGGCAGTGTGGCGCTGTCGGTGTTGGGCAACGCGTTGCTGATTCCGGTGGTGCTGTTTTATTTGCTGCTGGATTGGGCCGCGGTGGTGCGCCTGCTGCTGAGTCTGGTGCCACCGCGACTGCGCCAGGGTGTAGATAGCTTTTTGGCTGAAGCCGACGCGGTGCTGGGCCAATACCTGCGCGGTCAGTTGCTGGTAATGGCGGTGCTGGCGCTGTATTACGTGGTTGGCCTGACGCTGTTTGGCCTGAAACTGGCGCTGCCGATCGGTGTGTTCACGGGTCTGGCGATCGCCATTCCGTACCTGGGCTTTGGTTTGGGGCTGGTGCTGGCGCTGTTGGCGGGCAGTCTGGAATTTGCTGCCGCCGGCGGTGTGGCACAAGCGTTGCTGATGGTTGGCGTGGTCTATGGCATCGGGCAAGTGGCCGAAAGCTTTTACCTGACACCCAAACTGGTGGGCGAGCGCATCGGTCTGCACCCGCTAGCGGTGATTTTTGCGCTGCTGGCGTTTGGTCATGCGCTGGGCTTTATTGGCGTGCTGATTGCCTTGCCCAGCAGTGCCGTGCTGCTGGTGGCGTTGCGCCGGGCCACGCGCTCTTACAAGGCCAGTCGGCTCTACGGCGGATGAAGTTGCCCCAACAACTGGTGCTGGACATGGGTCTGACCACCGGTCCTACGCTGGACAACTATCTGGCCGGACCCAATGCACAGGCGTTGGCGCACCTGCGGCTGTGGCTGGGGCAGGGCCGCGCAGCGCGCTCGCCGCTGCCAACTTACCTCTGGGGCGAGCCGGGTTGCGGTAAAACCCACCTGCTCGGCGCTGTGCGCGCGGCGTTGGCCCAAGTTGAGCAGAGCGTCGGTTGGCTGGATGCAGGCAGTGCCGACGATCTGGCCTTTGATGCCGACTGGGCGGCGGTGCTGCTGGATGATGTACACGCCTTTGATGTGGCGCAGCAGCAGCTTGCCTTTAACTGGTTTGTCAACGCGCAGACGCAGCAGATCGCCGTGCTGGCCGCTGGCAGCCTGCCGCCGGCTGACCTGAAGCTGCGCGACGACTTGCGCACCCGTCTGGGATGGGGCCATGTATTTGCGCTACAGGCACTGGGCGAGGCGCAACGCCGCAGCGTGCTGCGCCAGCAGGCCAGCGTGCGCGGTGTCGATTTGAGTGACGAGGTAGTGGACTTCATGCTGACGCGCTTTAGCCGTGACCTTGGGTCGCTGATGGAGCTGCTGGACCTGATGGACGGCTACGCGTTGCAAACCCAGCGTGCCATTACCATCCCGCTGATCAAGACCATGATGGACAACGCATGCTTTCCAAGC
>JAQTSL010000379.1 GCA_028711355.1 Rhodoferax sp. | reverse complement strand
CTGCTCCAGGCCTTGGCGTCCTGCGCAACCTCTTGCCTACAATGTGCGCAGCGCAACTTTTGCACGCTGCGCAACCGGTCACGATCGACCGGAATGACCGGTCACGATCGCCGGAATACGCACAATGGATGCAGCAAGCCCCGTCCAAACAGACTTTGGGTACGGTCGTATTCATGCATGGCTGGAGTGGGAATGGCAGCCAGTTGATGTCCGCAGCCAGGGAGTTGCACGCTCAAGGCTGGAACGTCTTGCTGACCGATGCCAGAAGCCATGGGCTCAGTGACACAGACACCTTCAGCTCGCTGCCGCGCTTTGCTGAAGACCTGGACGCCGCCTTGAACTGGTTGCTTGCACAGAAAGCTGCATCACATCATCCGCTGGTCGTGTTGGGGCATTCCTTGGGAGCGGCCGCCGCCATTTTGTGCGCATAGCGGCGCACGGACGTGTCAGCCGTGGTCAGCGTGTCGGCATTTGCCCACCCTGAGCAAGTCATGCGGCGATGGTTGACTGAGTACCACATCCCATTCTTGCCTGTAGGCTGGTTGGTGAATCGATATATTGAGCATGTCATTGGGCACCGATTTAATGACATCGCTCCGGTTTCGCGTATCGGCCTGATTTGCTTTCCGGTACTTTTGGTGCATGGCAGTCGCGACGATATCGTGCCGATTGACTGTGCAAGGCGCTTGCGAGATGCGGCTGGCCGGGCAACGCTTTTGGAGCGTGCAGGGAGTCACGAAAGCTTTGACGACCCGGAAGACCTATATCAGCGGGTCAGCCAATGGCTCTGCGCAGCAAGGGACAATGCACCATGAAAAAACTCATTCTTACCATCCTCGCCTGTACTCATTGGATGTTTGCCTTGGCGCAAGGCAATGCCACCGGTGCTTTGGCCCAGTCACTGCCTACTGAACATGACCAAGAGTAACGAAGGTGGCACTTCGTTTAGAAAAGGAATAAACTTATCTTCATGCGGACTATTCAGGAAACTGGGGAAGGCGTACCATGAACATCAGCGATATTGTCCAGGCCAATTCTGCCAATAAATACCTTGGCCTCAATTCCAACGCGCAAGCTTTGGGTAGCGTTAGTGCTGTCGGCCAGGCTGGACTACAGAAAGCAGAAAAGCGTATTCAGGCACAGGTCGATGTCACCACTGCGCAGCTATCCTCATTTGGGAAACTCAAGTCTTCGGTCTCAGGTGCCCAGTTTGCCGCGCACACCCTGGGGAATTTAACAGCGACGAGCACCACGACCGCAATCAAGACGGCAGCCGACTCTTTCGTCAGTGCATTCAACACAGCCGTCACCACAGCAAAGACCACGGCAGCCGTTCCCGGTGAAACGGCTGCTTCCCAAAGTGCTGGCCGAGTGGCCAAGAATCTGTCAAAAACTGTCTCTGAAAACACGGCAACGATTGATTCCTTGAAAAAGATTGGTTTCAATATGCAGCCAGATGGCACGTTGACGCTGGACGCCAAAAAATTTGCAGATGCCCAAAAAGCAGACCCAGTTGGCGTGAAGGCCACACTGGCCAAAATGGGTCAGCAGGTTGATAAAACCGCAACCCAGGAATTGGCAACGTCCAGCAATTTGAGTGCCTCAGTTTCATCTCTGAACCAAAGGGCTACCGTACTGAAGGGCCAGCAAAGCACGCTTGCTTCATTGCAGCAAACGCCGACCAGCACTCCAAATAGCAATTACGCGATGTATGGCGGCTTTGGACTGGCCTCCTATCAAAATTATTGAGTCCCTGGCAGAGCAGACCAAGTCAGGGCTTAGTAAACCCATGGCCTAGATGCTGGTGGGATGCAAGCATTTCTGGATTTTTAATCTGATGTTGCTTCACACAGCATTTCATTCGAAAATCACCAAGCCGTTGTCGTTCGGCAATATCAAAAAAGAAGAAAAACCAAACTCATGCAAACACTAGTAGAAGCTGCCAGCCACATAGCCCAAGAAATAGTGATCTTGCCCCTGTTTTCCGCACTCCTTAAGCCGCCCATTATGCGGACTTCCTGTCTTGCTGCTGGGCCGCTGTCCAGCGTTGCTCAAACGTCATTGGGCTGACGTAGCCCAACGTTGAGTGCAATCTCTTGTGATTGTAAAAGTTGAGCCAGTCCATGACCTCGTCCATGGCCTCGCGCCGGGTGGCGAATCTTCTGCCGTATAACCTGCTGACTTTCAACCGACCCCACAGGCGTCCGTCTTTCCTTTGGCTCATTTCGTCTTCTCCAATGTCTGAATTTGAACATCAGCTATGGAGTACGTTTTTCGGGGGCAAGATCAGGCTGGGTACAGCCATTGCCAAAATGCACGCAGTCATAGCCAGTTGCTTCGCAAAGATGGCAGCATGAGCGCCGTGGCGCTGGGTGTGGGTGTCGGCTCGCTTGCGCATTGTGCTGGCGTACCAGTTCCACCGCCGTTTGTGTGCCACAGCTTCGGCAAAATTACATAACGCCGCATTGCCCTCAGTGTCCGCCAGTCAGTCGCGGGGCTCCTTTTGTCGCGGCCACCGCTTCGCGCCCTACGGGTGAGAGCAATAGGCGTTATGCAAAATTGCCTACGCTGGTGCGGTCGTCAGCCGCCTGCACTCCCCAGCCGCTTCGCGTCTTACGTGCAGTCGCCTGTCGCCCTTGTGGTGTGCTGGCACCTGGGCATTGGTGAGTTGCGCTGCAAGTATTTTTAGTCAGTGGCTTCGCCATGCATCTTGTGTGCGCCCCGCCCACCCTCGTGCCTTGCCTGCTTCGCGGCATCGGCGCGCGGCTACCCGTCCGCCCCCACGGGGCTCCCTGCAGTGCCGCCGCTTGGGGGCACGCCGCCTGACGGCGGCGGCTTGAATCATCGGGTTTTGATATTTAATAAATAGCTTCTTGGGCTTATTCCATGACGGCTAGAGGCTAAAAAAGCATATATAAATCAGTTGCACTGGACTTGACTTTGCAGCAACGGTTTGTAGATGGAAGTGTTGTGGAGTTAGTGCAACATTCGTTCTGTAATTTCAAGAACCGTTGACCTTGGTGGTACCCGGTTATTCTGGTTTTTGGAATTTTTTGAATCAAGGCCCCTGCCAGGGCCGCCGGCAGGCACCCCCCGGTTGTG